>NZ_NFKO01000008.1:0-80721 GCF_002160435.1 Pseudoflavonifractor sp. An176
TGTTGGTGCCAGACCATTTACTCTCTCATTCTAACAGCTTCGGCTTTGAGATGGAAAAAGACGCGGCTGGCTGCCGCGCCTTAAACCGTAACTTTATTGTAGGAGAATGTAGTATGAATGATAACTCTACCAACCGAACTCTGGCTCCGTGCATCCATCAGGACGTCCAGCGATCCGGCTTCTTGAAGCTCCGTTGGAGCGAAAAGCGAAGCCGCTGGGAGTGCGACGACGTCTACTTCTGGCAGGACCCCAAGACCAATTGGAACTGCCGCAGTAAAAGCGGCAAGCATTACTATGGATTTCGCAGTCTGCGGGCTCTGCTGAAAAGCTATGTGGCTGGCATGCTGGGTGAGAAATACGGCTGTTCCGGTATCAAAAATGTCCGGGCAAACTATCACTTTACCCAGAATCCCAAGACATTGGTCTGTCACGTCACCCTGTGCTGCACCTACCTGGTCCCGCCACACGTTACGGAGGAATTCGAATGAGCAGAAAGAAAAAAGCAGCGTCAGCCCAGTCCACCCAGCAGCTGATGGGCATTGACAGTCTCAAGGACTATTGTATCTCCACCCACATGGGGGATCTGGTGTTCTTCATCATCAAGCCCACCAACATCAGCGTCCTGCCGGACACCAGCATCACCGCAAGGATCTATGCTCTGCTCAATGTGATGAAAGGGCTGGCCGAGGTGGAAATGCTGGCCCTCAACTCCAAGGAGTCCTTTGAGTACAACAAAAACTTCTACCAGGAGCGCATGGAGCAGGAGGAGCTTCCCGCCATTGGCAAGCTTCTGGCCCAAGACAGCCAGCACCTGGATCGCATCCAGGTGTTGATGGCCTCCAGCCGGGAGTTTTATATCGTCGTTCGGCTGCGGGAAGATCAAGGCTCAGATGTCTTCCCCTATCTCTCCCGCATCGAGCAGAGCATCAACGACAACGGCTTCACCACCCGCCGGGCCACCCAGCAGGATCTCAAGCGGATGCTTGGTGTCTACTTCGAGCAAAACGTGACCACAGAAGACTTCGAGGACTTCGACGGGGACCGCTGGGTCACAACCAAAGAATAAGGAGGTATCCATCTTGGCAAGAAAACCGAAAAAGTCCGCTGCCCAGATCAGCGAGGAGGCCAACACCAAGTCCTTTCTGGACATGATCGCCCCCTCTGTGGTCAGCTTCATGCCCGACCACTTTATCTGCGGCAACACCTACCGTTGTGTCTGGGCACTCCGGGAATATCCCACCAGCACCGACGAGCAGGCCATTCTCCGTCATCTGGGCAAGAAGGACGGCATTACCCTGCATATCTACACCAGGCAGGTCACTGCCGCCGAAGAAAAGCGCATCATCCAGAATGCCACCAACAAGAACCGCCTGAGCAGCTCCAACACCAGCAATCTGCAGGAGACCATCACTGCGGAGAGCAACCTGCAGGATGTGGCCACCCTGGTGGCTTCCATGCACCGCAACCGTGAACCTCTCCTCCACTGTGCCGTGTACCTGGAGTTGGTGGCCCCAGATTACAATGCTCTCAAACTGCTCCAGACCGACGTGCTCACCGAGCTGGTTCGGAGCAAGCTGAATGTGGACAAGCTCCTGCTCCGTCAGCAACAGGGCTTCCGCTGTGTAGGACCCAGCGGTCACAACGTCTTCGGAGTCCAATTTGAACGGGTGCTGCCCGCAAGTTCCGTGGCCAACCTGTACCCTTTCAACTACTCCGGCAAGCTGGACCCCAAGGGCTTCTACATCGGCAAAGACAAATACGGCAGCAACATTCTGGTGGACTTCGACCAGCGAGACGAGGACAAGACCTCTGCCAACATTCTGATCCTGGGCAACTCCGGACAGGGCAAGTCCTACCTCATGAAGCTGCTCATCCTCAATCTGCTGGAGTCTGGCAAATCTGTCATCTCCCTGGATGTCGAACATGAGCAACAGGAGATGTGCGAGGCGGTGGGTGGTTGTTTTGCCGACCTCATGGCCGGACACTACCTCATCAACGTCCTGGAACCCAAGTGCTGGGACAACCAGCGTGCCGCTGGAGGCAATTCGCACACGGACATGGTCGGGACAGCAAACCTTCCCGCCTGCGACGACAGTGGATGCGTACCCAAAGCCTTTTTGGGCGATACCATGCTGGCTCAGCACATCTCCTTCCTGAAAGACTTCTTCCGAGCCTACAAGGATTTCAGCGATGCCCACATCGACACCATCGAAATCATGCTCTCCAAGCTGTACCAGAAGTTCGGCATCACCGAGAACACCAACTTTTCTCAGATGCGCCCGGAGGACTACCCCACCCTCTCCGACCTCTACGACCTGATGGAGGAGGAGTTTCACTCTTACGATGCCAGCTGTCACCCTCTCTACACAGAGAAACTTCTGCAGGAGGTGCTGCTGGGGCTGCACTCCATGTGCAAGGGCACCGATGCCCAGTTCTTCAACGGACACACGAACATTACCTCCAGCCGCTTCCTGGTCTTTGGTGTGAAGGGGATGCTCAGTGCGGCGAGAAATGTCCGCAATGCCATGCTCTTCAATGTGTTGTCCTATATGTCTGACAAGCTCCTCACCGAGGGAAATACCGTGGCCGCCCTGGACGAGCTGTATATCTGGCTGTCCAATCCCACTGCCATCGAGTACATCCGCAACTGTCTCAAGCGGGTGCGCAAAAAGGAGTCCGCCATGCTCCTGGCCAGTCAGAACCTGGAGGACTTCGACCAAGAGGGCATCCGGGAGATGACCAAGCCCTTGTTCAGCATCCCGCCCCATCAGTTTCTCTTCAACGCAGGCTCCATCGACAAGCGCTCCTACATGGATATGCTCCAACTGGAGGAAGCCGAGTACAATCTCATCAAGTTTCCCCAGCGGGGTGTCTGCCTGTACAAGTGCGGCAACGAGCGATACCTGTTGGAAGTCCATGCCCCGGCCTACAAGGAGAAGCTCTTTGGATCGGCAGGTGGTCGCTGATGGCAATCCCTGCGGCAATCGCCAAAGCCGCCGCCACGCTGCTCACCAACGAGAAAACTCGAAAAGGGTTTGGCTGGGTGCTGGTTGCAGTCTTCTCCCCTGTCATTCTTTTGATCGCCCTGCTCTGCTCCATTGGCTCGGGCGGTGCCGAACATAACAATGCCTCAGTGGAAGCGTGCTTCTACGGCAGCACACTCTCTGCTGAAGTCCCTGCGGAGTTTCGCAACTCCATTGAGGAGATGCGTTCCGCCTTCTCCCTTCTGGATTCAGCGGTGGCCTCTGCCAATGAGCAGACGGAGAGCGGCAACGGCCTTGACCCATTGCGAGTCAAGGCCGTTTTTTATGCTCTCTGCTTTGGTGAGGATGCTCCGTCCCAAAGCGAAGCGGACAGCTTCGTGGCATGCTTCTACACCACAGAAACCCGAACCCGCACCGTGGAGATAGAGCAAGAGGACGGCATCGTCACCACCGAGGAGGAGACCTACACCGTCAACGTGCCCCTTTCTCTCTACCAGGCATACACCCATCTGGAAGCTCATCTGGGCAGAGACATCACAGAGGATGACAGAAACAACATCAACCACGTCTACACCTCGGTGGCTGGAACTGCTGGCGGTGGCAGCTACAACGGTGAGTATCTCCGTGGGGATGGAACCAGCATCGAGCTGGACATCTCCACCTTCACCGATCCCTCCACCAAGAATGCCACAGACCTGGCTCTCTATGCCATTCACGCCTGGGAGTCCGGCTGGGGCTATGTGTGGGGAACCTACGGCAACGTCCTCACCGATTCCCTCTTCGCCTACAAGCAGGAACAGTACCCCGACGGTGTTGGTACCTATGCAGACTTCATTCGTTCCAACTGGCTGGGCGGTCGGACCACCGACTGCGTGGGTCTGATCAAAGGCTACGGCTGGCTCGACCCGGAGACACTCACCATTGGTTATGCCACCAACGGTATGCCCGACCTGGGCGCCAACCAAATGTTCTACTCCGCCTCCGTGTCTGGGCCCATCGATACCATGCCGGACACACCTGGCCTGGCCGTCTGGCAGAACGGACACATCGGTGTGTACATTGGCGGCGGCTATGTCATCGAAGCCATGAACACCCAATGCGGTGTGGTGAAGACCCAGCTGGAAGGTAGAGGATGGACACACTGGCTGGAGATTCCCTATATCAACTATAACTGAGAAAGGAAGTGCCCATGAAGCAAGTGAACCTGACCATCACCTTCGATTTGGCTGTGCCTGCAACCCTTGACTGGTTATCGGGATACCGATATAATCGGAGGTGGGTGATGCATATGACAATCCAACAAGTCCTGCGGGAAAAGGGTCTCTCCCGCTACCAGCTCTCCAAGCGCAGCGGGGTTCCATGGGCCACGCTGGCGGACATCTGCTCGGGCAAAACGTCGCTGACGCGGTGCAATGCCGGGACGCTGAGCAAGCTTGCCGCCACGCTGGACATCCCCATGGAGCAGCTTCTGACCATGACCGTAGAGCAAAGGCAGGCCACGGACGGGAAGCCAAACGACCGCTCCTATCTGGAAAGGGACCTGCCGGCCAGCCTGCAAAAGGCCCTGGATGAATATATCCAGGGAGAGAAAAACCATGTGTCCTACATGGACTGCCTGTGGGGAGAGCTGTATGGCGCCATCAACTCCAACCAGTGGAGCAACGCCATCACGCAAGAGCAGGCGGACTACCTGAGAGCAAAATATCTGTAATGGGGAGGAACGACACGTGATCGATTTTACCAACTGCCCTGTCAACCGTTTCCGTGCCTATGGCGGTGCGAACGGAAATAAGATCAATATCTCCTATGCGGGCTCCAGTTATATGCTGAAGTTTCCTCCACGCCCCAGCCGGAACAAAGAAATGAGTTACACCAACGGATGCATCAGCGAATATGTGGCCTGTCATATTTTCGAGATGCTGGGCTTCCGGGTACAGGATACTCTGCTGGGTAATTACACAGATCGTCGGGGCAAAAGCAAGCTGGTAGTTGCCTGCCGTGATTTTACAGAGGGCGGAAAGCGGCTGATTGAGTTCGCCCAACTGAAGAACACCTGTATCGACAGTGAGCAAAATGGCTACGGCAAGGAGCTGTCATCGATTCTGCAGGCTATTGATGAGCAAACATTATATCCAGCAGATGAACTTCGGAAATTTTTCTGGGATATGTTTATTGCGGATGCGCTTCTCGGAAACTTTGACCGGCATAACGGCAACTGGGGCCTGCTGGTAAATGAGGAGGAGCAAAGCGTGGAGATTGCGCCGGTCTATGACTGCGGCTCCTGTCTCTATCCGCAGCTGGATCTGCCCCACATGGCAGAGGTACTGAAGTCACAGGAAGAAATTGACCGGCGAATCTATGTGTTCCCCGCATCTTCCATTGAAGAAAACGGTGTGAAGATTCCGTACTTCGATTTCATCGCTTCCCTGCGCTATCCGGAGTGCAATGATGCACTCAGACGGATCGCCGCACGTATCGATCTGGACAGGATACAGAGGTTCCTGGATGGAATCCCGGAGCTCCAACCGCTCCAGCGGGAGTTCTACCTCACCATGCTGACAGATCGTAAGGAAAAGATACTGGACTACAGTATGAACCTCCTGATGCAGCAGGAGCAACAGTCGAGGAACCCCGAGTTGACAATGTGACCAGCTAGAATGCAGAGGGATCGCATCTCATAGATGCGGTCCCCTTTTCCATTCCGCTGATCATCTTGTCGGTAAACTCTGCTGGAGAAAACGCCCATCCAGATGGATGAGCTATTCTGCCCAGGATACAAATCCAAACTGATCTTACCCCTGTGTAGGCCGGAGCGAACGCTCCGGCCTTTCTCATTTCGGAGAACAGACTGTGTTTGTCTCATCCAACTCGACCCGGAACCCTCCACCATCGGCTATGCCCCCACTGGCTGGAAATTGAATACATCAATTACGACTGAGAAAGGAAGTGCCAATGAAACAAGTAAACCTGACCATTTCTTTTGACGAGGAAAAACTCTCCGCCCTGAAACGCTACATGAGCAAGCGAGATCTGGAACTGGAGCGTGAGATGACGGATGCCCTGGTAAAACTCTACGAAAAGTCTGCCATCTTCCTCATTCTCCCCGAGGAAGACACCACCAAAAACTTTATGGCGGGACTAATGGTCCAGAACTTGAGCCGAGAGCTGTTTGCTGTGGCAGACGAAAACGGCGGCAAGCTGAAAAATCGGGTGGTGCTGTTCTGCGATGAGTTCGGCACCATGCCCCCCTTTGACATTCTGCCCCTCTTCTCTGCTGGCCGCTCCCGCCGTCTCACCCTGGTACCCATCATTCAATCCTTGGCACAGTTGGAGAAAAACTACGGAAAAGAGGGCTGTGAAATTATTGCTGACAACTGCCAGGACACCATTTTCGGTGGCTTTGCCCCCAACAGCCAGACCGCTGAAGTGCTGTCCAAAGCCCTGGGCAGCCGCACCGTCCTGTCCGGCTCCGTGAGCCGTGGCAAGAACGATCCACGCCAGAGCCTGCAGATGATGGAGCGTGCCCTTCTCACCCCGGACGAGCTGAAATCCATCCCCAAGGGTAGCTTCATTGTCATGAAAACCGGCACCCATCCCATGCGTACACGCCTCCGGCTCTTCCTGGATTGGGGCATCACCTTTGGAGCGCCTTACATCGTGCCGGAGCGAGCCAATCGAGAGGTGGCCTATGCCAACCGTGTGGATCTGGAACAGAACCTGCCCCAGTCCAATAAGTTCGTGGGGCAGGATGCAATCTGGAATCAAACTGCGGTTAAGAGGAAATCCAGCCGCACGAAAGCGTTTGGAGATGATGAGATATGAGTTACTTCGGAACCATTTATGCAGACACCGAGCTACCCTCCCGAGCCAAGACAGTTTATATGTACCTGTGGGATCGCTCCGATGCCGAGGGCAAGTGCTGGCCGGGTATCAACACCATTGCTTCGGACATGAAGCTGTCCCGCTCCACGGTGAAGCGGGCGCTTCATGATTTGGAGCAGCACGGATATCTGGAGAAGACGCCTAGGCATCGAGCCAACGGTAGCTCTACCTCCAATCTATACACCGTCCGATAAGGCCGCAAAAAGCGCAGCTCTCCACCAAGGGGGAGCTGCGCTCATCTGCTGGACCCAGCGGTGGTTCATGATGGACCGCCCAGAAGGGCTCATTCTAACTGAGTATTCGTTCAGAGGATGCATTTACACGGTACACGTCTACGCATCAACCCATTTCAAGCTCACCGTTTGGGTGCATCCTGGTATTCTCTCACATGCAAAAGTTCCTCAGCGGCCTGAATTTCTTCTTCAGTTGGGACCCGGACACCATCCAAAGAATATGGGATGTTTAGGTTCTGCCATTTAAACGTACCCAAGGTGTGGTAAGGCAAAATTTCTACCCGTCGCACGGTAGGCAATGTCCTGATAAACGCATTCAGACGACGAAGGCCTTCGGTATCATCTGTCAGGCCGGGAACCAGTACATGGCGAATCCAAAGGGGAATTCCTTTTCTGGCAATGTATTGTGCCATTTCCAGAATATTCGTGTTGTCGTGACCGGTCAGGGCACGATGCTTTTGGTTGTCCACTTCCTTCAAATCCAAAATCACCAGGCTTGTATGCTCCAACAATGCATCGAACCGGGCCATCCAACGGGCATTGTCAGGAGAAAACGGCTGTCCGCTGGTGTCCAGTGCCGTGTGAATCCCTTTGTCATGGGCTAAACGGAACACCTCGCTGACAAAGTCCATCTGCAAGAGAGGTTCACCTCCGCTGATAGTCAGGCCACCGTTGTTACGCCAGTAATTCCGATAACGGTATGCCGCATCAAAGGCTTCCTGGGGCGTTTTCCCATTGCTTTGGGTAAAGGTCCAGGTTTCAGGATTATGACAGTATTGGCAGCGCATGGCACATCCTTGCATAAAAATCACGTATCGAACTCCTGGCCCATCCACCAAACCAAATGTTTCAACAGAATGGACATATCCAATCCGTTCATCTTGTGCCATAGTAGTCCACTCCTTCATATACATCGTTGTGTGAAAAACCCGCGGCCGCACAAGCAGCCGCGGGTTTCAAAATCATTTTATCAGATTACATGACCTTGTGGCAAGTGCGGGCAATCACATCCATCTGTTGCTCACGGGTCAGATCGATGAACTTGACTGCATATCCCGATACCCGGATGGTGAAGTTGCTGTACTCTTCCTTCTCAGGATGCTCCATGGCATCCATCAGCTTTTCCACACCGAACACATTGACGTTCAAGTGATGGGCACCTTGGTCAAAATATCCATCCATGACCTGAACCAGATTCTCCACCCGCTCCTGCTCACTGTGACCCAGCGCCTCAGGACTGATGGTCTGGGTGTTGGAGATTCCATCCAACGCCCAGTGGTAGGGCAGCTTAGCCACCGAGTTCAAGGAGGCCAGCAGGCCATTGGTTTCAGCCCCATAGCTGGGGTTACCTCCGGGAGCAAAGGGCGTGTAGGCCTTGCGTCCGTCCGGCATGGCACCGGTGGCTTTGCCGTACACCACATTGGAGGTGATGGTCAGAATGGAGGTAGTTGCCTCAGAATTGCGATAGGTGTGGCGGCGCTTGATCTTCTCCAGGAAGCTACGCAGCAGCTCAACGGCAATGTCATCCGCACGGTCATCGTCGTTGCCGTACTTGGGGAAGTCACCCTCCACCTCGTAGTCGGTCACCAACCCCTTTTCGTTGCGGATACACTTGACCTTGGCATACTTAATTGCACTCAGGGAATCAACCACATGACTGAACCCAGCAATGCCTGTGGCAAAGGTACGGCGCACTTCGGTGTCAATGAGGGCCATCTCAGCCGCTTCATAGTAATACTTATCATGCATGTACTGAATGAGATTGAGAATGTTGACGTACAGACCAGCCAACCAGTCCATCATCACGTCGTATTTCTGCATGACCTCTTGATAGTCCAGATACTCACTGGTGATGGGGGCGTAGGCCGGGCCCACCTGTTCCTCCAGCTTTTCGTCCATGCCACCGTTGATGGCGTACAGTAGACACTTGGCCAAGTTGGCACGAGCCCCAAAGAACTGCATCTCCTTGCCAGTCTGCGTGGCAGACACACAGCAGCAGATAGAGTAGTCGTCTCCCCAAACCGGCTTCATCACGTCGTCATTCTCGTACTGGACCGAGGAGGTATCAATGGAGACACGAGCAGCATAATCTTTGAATGCTTTGGGCAATGCAGAAGAGTACAGGACCGTCATGTTGGGCTCGGGAGCAGGCCCCATGTTTTCCAGCGTATGCAGGAAACGGAAGTCTGTCTTGGTGACCATGGAACGGCCATCCATGCCAATGCCACCCACTTCCAGAGTGGCCCACACCGGATCACCACTAAACAGCTGATTGTAGCTGGGAATCCGTGCAAACTTGACCATACGGAACTTCATAACCAGATGATCAATGAGTTCCTGGGCCTCATGTTCCGTGAGAACACCCCGCTCCATGTCCCGCTGAATGTAAATATCCAGGAACGTAGAGACACGGCCCACACTCATAGCCGCACCATTCTGCGTTTTGATTGCGGCCAGATAGCCGAAATACAGCCATTGGACGGCCTCTTTGGCATTGGCGGCAGGCTGGGAGATGTCATAGCCGTATGCGGCGGCCATGTCTTTCATACCCTTCAGCGCATGGATTTGCAGTGCAATCTCCTCACGCTGCCGGATCACGTCATCCAGCATCGTGCCGTCGCCGCAGTTGGCCAGATCTTTTTGCTTTTCCTGGACCAAGAAATCAATGCCATACAGCGCCACACGGCGGTAATCTCCCACAATGCGGCCACGGCCGTAGGTGTCAGGCAAACCCGTGACGATGTGGCTATGCCGGGCCTTCTTCATTTCAGGGGTATATGCATCAAACACCGCCTGGTTATGGGTACGGGCATACTGGGTGAAAATCTCATGCAGCTTTTCGCTGGGGGTATAGCCGTAGGTGGTACAAGCCTGTTCTGCCATCTTGATGCCACCATAAGGCATAAATGCACGCTTGAGTGGTTTGTCAGTTTGCAAACCAACCACCTGCTCCAAGTCCTTGAGTTCAGGATCAATGTACCCGGGGCCATATGCAGTCAGGCCAGAGACAACCTCGGTCTCCATATCCAGCACGCCACCCTTGGCTCGCTCTTGTTTCTGCAAGGCCTGCAAGGCATCCCACAACTTGTTTGTCGCCTCAGTAGGGCCAACAAGAAAAGCCTCGTCCCCATCATATGGCTTATAGTTTTTCTGGATAAAGTCGCGGGTATTGACCTCTTCCTTCCAGATACGGCCTTCAAAACCTTCCCACTGCTTATAATTTGTCATGACGTTCTCCTTTCACAAAATGCGGACTACATCAAAGCGGAAAAGAATCTATATGAATCCGCTGTACGGTGTAACGCTATTGCCTGCAAGTGGGTTAGCCACCGCTAACCACAGGAAATACATTACCACATCGCATTATAGATTGTCAAGGCGTTGCACAGATGAATTCATTTGACCCTACTATCTGATTTTGACACGATGGTTTTCACTCCAAAGACAAAGTAGATAACATGGCACACCCAGACAATGGCCAAAATAATACTGGGAATCACAATTCCACCTCGTAGCATCATAAAGATACCAACTCCCATCAGAAGTGTCACAGGCACCATGATGCCAACCTTTGTCTGTACTGTCATGCCCTTTTTCTTCACAAAGGAGTCCAGATGCTTTTGGTAAAGCCGCGTCCCCACAAACCAGCTATGAAGTCTTTGGGAGCTTTTTGCAAAGCTGAATACGGTGACCAGAAAAAACGGCACTGTGGGCAGTATGGGCAGCACAACGCCAATGCACCCCAGCCCCAGACAGACACAGCCCAGCACCAGAAAAAACAGTCGTTTCACTTTCATAGAAGGCCTCCCCTTTCCTCCCTACACCGGAATCACAAAGGGCTTTCCGTCCACGCTCTGGATGGTCAAGTCCACGTCATACACCTCTTTGACCAGTTCTCCGGTCAAAATGCACTCCGGTACCCCCTGAGCAATGATTTTTCCGCCCTTCATGGCCACAATTTCATCGCTGTAATAGAGGGACTGGTTGATGTCGTGGAGCACCATCACAATGGTAATGCCGTACTCCCGATTTAATTTTTGAATCAGTTTGAGGATTTGGAGCTGGTAGCGCACATCCAGATAGGTGGTGGGCTCGTCCAAAAAAAGCACCTTGGTATCCTGGGCCAGGGCCATGGCAATCCACACCCGCTGCTTCTGGCCGCCGGACAGCTCTGCCACCGGCTTGTCCTTGTGTTTGACCGTGTGGGTGATCTCCAGAGCCCAGCGGATCTTCTCCTCGTCCTGCTGGGGGTCGCCGGACAGACCCAGGGTATGGTAGGGGGTCCGACCATATCCCACCAGCTTCTCTACGGTCAGGTCTGGGGGGGCGGTGTTGTACTGGTGGACGATAGCCACCTCTTTGGCAAAGTCCTTCAGCCGAAGATGGGCGATGTCCTGCCCCCGGAACTGGATTTCCCCCTGGTCTGGTTTCAGATTTTTGGTCATCAGGTTGAACAGGGTGGATTTGCCACAGCCATTAGCGCCAATCAGTGTGGTAATTTTCCCCTCACGGAGGGAAAAGTCCAGTCCCTGGAGCACTTGGTGCTTTCCGTATGCAAAGGATAGGTTTTTGACGGTAAAAATATCACTGACCATAGCTCTGTCTGGACCTCCTCAGCAAAATGATAAAGAACGGGCCACCCACCACAGACATGATCACCGATGCACTGATCTCGTAGGGTGCGGCAATGGTACGCCCCACCGTGTCAGCCAGCAGCAGGGTGAATGCTCCCAACAGGATGGTGTAGGGCACCAGAATTTTATGGTTGCTGCCCACCAGAAGCCGGGCAATGTGGGGGACAATCAAACCCAGGAAGCTGATGGGGCCGATGACGGCGGTGGCAATCCCCGCCAGCAGCACGGCAATGACAGAGATGACAATCCGGCTCCGATTCACATTGACCCCCAGGCTTCGGGCAGTTTTGTCCTCCAAAGCCAGCAGGTTGCACTGTCCCAGCACAAAGAACGAGGCAATCAGTCCCACCAACCCGTAGAGGAGCAGGGTTTGCAGGTCGCTCCATGTCTTCATGGTAATATTGGCGTTGACAATGCTGGCCACCCCGGAATAGTTGCTTCCGGTGCCGGAGTTGAAGGCACTCATGAGGCCGGAGAACATGGCATTCACCGCCACGCCCACCAAAATGATACGCAGCGGGGACAGCCCGCCCTTCCAGGACAGGGAGTACACCAGGAAAAAGGCAAGCATACCACCCAGAAAGGCAAACAGCGGAGTAAAAAAGTAAAGTGCGGGGAAAAAGGCGGTGATGAGCACCGCCACCAGGCTGGCACCGGAGCTGATGCCAATGATGCCGGGGTCCGCCAGCGGGTTTTTCAGCACCGCCTGCAGCAGCACGCCGGACACCGCCATAACAGCTCCGCCGAACATGGCAATGAAAATACGGGGAAATCGCAAGTCAAAAATGGTGGCCACGTTTTCATTGTAGGCCACAAAGAGTCCTCGGAACAGCTCCACAGGGGTGACCTTCAAGCTGCCGGTGTTGACTGCAAAGAGAAACAGCCCAACCAGCAGCACAGCCGTTCCCACAAAAGAGCCGATGATCTTTTTTCGGCTGATCAAGACGAGTAGACCTCCTTCCATGAGATAAAGCAGGCAGGGCCGGGATGTCGAAGTACGGCATCCCGGCCTTTACTGTGGTATCAGCCCTTGCGTTTACGGGCAGCGTATACGGTGCATCCTGCCAGAGCTAGGCCGCAGCTCATCATCACTCCCACCAGAGGAAGCAACTGGGCGGAATCTCCGGTCTGGGGGACGTCACCCACCTGAGCAGTGTTTTCCGCATCGGTGATGGTGCTTCCTTTTTCCACCAGTGCATAGGCTCCGGCAGATTTGGTTATGACCGTATAATAGTCATCTCTCAAACTACCACGAACCAGCACTTTATTGTCCGTTGCCATGCGATACACAGCTACTTGTTGGTCCGCATATCCATTCGGAATGGGGAAACCAATGGAGACCGTTCCATTGGGTACCACCTGCTCCCCATTGGCATCCACAAATTTCACCTGGTAGAGCTTGAACTTCTTCCCAACCTCCTGGAGAGCGTAGGCAGCGGAAGAATACTCGCTGCCGGAGGTTATGGGCGTAATCTCAAAGCCCACGCCTGCAGGGAACACTCCCTTGTCAGCGCAGACGGTGACACCGGTCTTCTCATCCGTATAATTCACAGCAGGAGACTGCTCCACCGGCTCTTCCGGCTGGAAGTCAGGGTCATCCTCCGTGGTCTTCTCCAGACTAGACCAGTCAACTTTCATCAACACATCCTGATCACCAGTACCGGCGCTGATGGCCTCCATAATGGGCACGAAGACATGCAGGGGCACAAAGCCGTCCCGGTCAGCAATGGCGGTGGACACCAGGCGAATGCGCACCTGGTCGGGATATAGGTGGTTGGCATCGTTGTATTGGTCGATGACATCACTGCCGTCGGCATTCTTCTGTGTGGAGAGCACCTCGGCCAACACCAGATCTCCCTGGGGTCTGCCATACTGGCTGTACACATAGCCCTCATCGTAGTAGGACAGGGTGGACAGGTAGCCAAAGCGATTATCAATGGCCATGCCCTTGAAGTCCAGGGTCACATAATAGACTCCGTCTACCACTTCCAGCTTTACAGTGTGGTTGATGGCATTGTTGGACATGGACAGCTTGCTGCGGTCAGTCTGGTACATGTCCACCTTTACAGAATAGATGCCATCCTCCAGCACATCCTGATCCGGAGTTTCCCCGGTTCCGGTGCCGGAATAAACCACAATGCGATGTTCTGCCTTGGTGCCAGTCACTGTCTTGACCAAACGGTAACGGCCTTCAGGGGTAATTCCCTCCTGCTGGAAGGTGCCGGAGCAAGCATCCTCATCCTGGCTGACCTGTGTGGTGCTGAGGGTGTACCAGGTGCCGTTGCGAAGCTCCTGTACATCGGTGCGCACGGTGAAGGCATCCACAGTACCGGTCTTATCTGTGAGAATGGAGCCCTTGATAGACTCTTGAGAGAAGTCGGGCAAATCCACAGCCTGGAACTTTAGCAGCTCCTCCACGGTGTCAATGGAGGTTTTGCCCAACACTTCTTGCAGCTTGTCTTCGATTTCCCAAGACACATAGCCGCCCTTGCACAAAGCCCAATAGTAATAATCGAAGGCGGACAACTGAGACTGATAGCTCAAGGTGCCCTCCCCCACCTCCAGGGTGAGCCCCAGGTGATGCTTGGAGGGATATTCTCCTGCGGCCTTTTGAATGGTTGCAATCTGCTCCTGGGTAAAGCCGCTGAGATCACAGGTAGACAGGTCCACAGAGTTGTACTCAAAGGCGCTGGTAAATCCATAGCCTCCTTCCGCTACCTTGGCCAGCAACGGAGTAGGCAGGGTACGCAAACTATTCTTAGACAGATCCAGAGAGGAGAGGGCGGGATTGGTCTCTACCAGACTGGCCGGGACCTCCTCCAGCAGGTTATCGCTGAGATTCAGGGTCTCCAGGGCAAGCATCCCATCCAAATCGCTGCCCAACTGAGCAATATCATTTTGGTTGAGGTACAAGTCGGTAATGCCAGACATCTGGTTGATCCCCTCAGGAACCTGGATGAGTTGGTTGTCGGTGAGAGACAGCCAGGTAAAGGTCTCCCGCTGAGGCAGTGCATTGGCGTTGAGCTTCACCAGCTGGTTGCGAGCCAGATACAGACCAGTGACATGTTCCATATCATCAAAGGCACCGGCAGCAATGGAGGAGATCCGGTTATTCTCCAAATCCAGAATGTACTCGTCTTCCCCGGCACCTACCTGGCTGAGGCCGTCAAATAGTTTGTCGTTGATGACAGTAAGCAGGTTGCTGGCCAGCTTCATATCCTTCAGGGAGGAAAGCTGGGAGAAGGCATCGTCATCAATGGTGGAAATACAGTTGGCGGACAGGTTTAGGCTGGTGAGCTGCGTAAAGCCCAGGAACTCATCATGAATTTCAGAAATGCTGTTGCCGTTAAAGTTAATGCTTTCCAGGGACTTGTCCCCCAAATCAGCAAGCCATGAAATATCTTGAATCTTGAACGGATCAAAGACGCCGTAGGCGTTCATCAGGGTGCTGGAACTCAAATCCAGGCTCTTCCTGCCTTCCGCAAATCGGAAGTCGTTGAGCTCTTGCGTGGTGACATAGCCATCTCCGTCCATGTCCAGACCAGTCACGGTCATCAGCGCCCGGTTGATAAGCTTAGCCTGGGTGAAGCCGGAGTTTTTGATCTGGAAGCCCTCAAAGCCCTCGGTGACGGTGGTGTCAAATACCAGCTTCACCTGGGTGTATCGATCATACATGCCGTTCATAGCCTCAGAGCCGCCCATAGCCTGTACATTGACTGCACCCACCATATAACCACTGTCCAATGCGGAGATGGGCAAGGTGTACACAGCGGCTACCACTTTCCCGGAAGCGTCCATCTCAGGGACACGGGAGCCGTCGGTGATGGCGCCCTTCCAGGTGCCATCACTGCTCTGAATGGCAAAGTCCAGCATGGAGTGAGCGAACACGGTGTTGTAAAAGGAGGCGGTGAGAGTACCGTCCTGGGCCACCTTGATTTCCACATAGGGATCAAAGAAGCCAGCCAGCATGGACTCAGTGACCCCATCGTCAATGCGGAAGGCTTGGAAGGTGGCGGTGTACGTCTGCCCCGGCTTCATTTCACTGGCAGAAATTTGCGCACCACCAGTTGCATCGGCAGACTGATCCTCTTGCGTCAAGGTAACTTCGTCGAGGTTGCTGGCATCCAGCACCACGTGCTTGGTGCTGGAACCCTCCATCACTACGTCCAGGGTAATGGGCTGGGAAAGATCCCAAGTCTCAGAATCGAAGTTGAGCAGCATCTGCACGCCATCATCAACCCGCTTGAGGGCAAAGCCGCCCACGCCGCCGTTATAGACAAACTTCTCCTCCCGGTCCCCCTGGGTAACCCGGACAAAATACTGAGGGCTGGACATCTGGTCACTCCAAATGGCATCACCGTAACGGGTATCCTCAGTATTCAGGGTGAGGGTGGTGTATCCATCCTTGGGCTGGATCTCGGCACCGGTGAACTGGCCCAGCAAACTCCAGGTGTAGGTAGCAGTAGCCTCAAAGCTACTTCCCATACCATCTTTTACTGCAATGGCTTTGACCGTGGTCGTCTGGTTAATGGTAAAGGGGCCAGTGTACTGGGTGCTCTCCTGAGTGGGTGTGGTGCCGTCCAGGGTGTAGTAGATGGTGGCATCCGGGGTATCACAGGTGATGGTCACCTCTGTCTCCTCATAAATAGAGCCTTCGTTGGGGGAGATAACCGGTGTGGCCACAGAGGCAGTCTGTTGGTGGGCAGTGTCCCACTGCACGGACAAGGTGTAGGTGCCGTAAGTTCCATTACTCAGCTGATAAGTTCCGGAATAGTTCTGCTTTACACCATAATAGGGCAGTACAATGTTGGAAATGCCGCTGATGGTTTTATATCCCACTTCTCCAGACGCGGGAACAATCTCCAAAGCTGTTAGGTCTTGTGGGTCGTCCGAATTCTCTACCTGATACATGCTCAGTGCCGAGACCTTATTCCCCTGCCAATCCTGGAGATAGGTCAGTTTCATGGTCAGACTTCCATTCTGGTCTGCAGTGACCACAGCCTGAGTGTGTACATAGCTGGTCAGCTCCCATTGAGGGTCGTCCACCGAGATGGTTACCGCATACTCTTGGCCAGGCACCAGTTCAGGCATGGTGGTACGGGTAAAGGTGGCAGACACCACAGCGCTGGGATCATATTCACCCGGAACGTAGGCAATCGCCTTGACGGTGGTGGTTCTGGTTACTGTAAAGGGCTCGCTGTACACCTCTCCCGTCTGATAGCCGGAAGAATAGGACGGGTCACTGCCGTCGGTGGTGTAGAGAATGGTTGCCCCCGGAGTGTCACAGGTGATGGTGACCTCCTGGGAGGTTTCAAAATCTGCTCCACTGGGGGTGATCTCCGGAACTGCTGCCTCAGGCAGCACCTGCTCCAGCGTGGACCAGTCCACCGTGAGCACCATGTCACTCTGGGTCTCGTTGTTGAGGGTCACAGTACCTGTGTACTCATTACTGTCCCAGTAGGGCAGCACAAATGTGGCTTCGCCACGAATGGTATAATATCCTTCCGTGAAGGACACCTCATGAAATTCCAGTGCAACAGGGTCGGTGCTATCCTTTTCATAAACCTGCACGCCAGTAACCCACTGGGTCTCCGATGTCTCATAGTCGTCTGCCCAGACGACCACTTCAGGGAACCGGAGCTCCAAGGTGGGATTGCCATCGGAATCTGTGGTCACAGTGGCCGTGCGCTGAAGATGGCTGTAGAAACTGCTGTTCCATCCGCCTTCCTCGTCAGGCTTGCGCATCTGGACATCCACCTGGTAAGTGGCATTGGTTTCAAATTCTGGAGTGGACGGAGAAGCCGCCCACACCGGAGGTGTGGCCAGGCCCAACGTGAGGGCCGAAGCCAAGGACATGGCCAAGCTGCGCTTGACCCATGTCTGTTTGGTTGTTGTCATGATCTTGCCTCCTTTATGGATTTTGCTTTATTCCCTCGCCGTAGAGCAGCGGCTGCAGCTCTTCCAGCGCATCGGGGTAGTTGAACTTGGCACTCATGCCGAACAGGTCATAGGGCAAGTCATAGACACGCCCCTCCTGCACCGCCTCAAAGTGCTTCCAGATATCGTTGGTTTCAAATTCATCTTGGAACATCTCCACCACGTCTTCGGGCAGAGCATGGGCTGCCCGGAGAATGATATCTGGTTCCTTGGTTTTCATGTCCTCGGTGTTGGCGGTGAGGAATTCCTGGCCGTCCCCATCTCCATAGACGTTGACCCCACCGGCCAGTTTGACCAGGTTGCCCACATAGCTACTTTCCGTGGCCACAATGTAGGAACCGGGCAGACCCATGAGCACCAGCACCGTGGGGGGTTCTTTCCCCTCATTTTGGCTTCGGTACTCCTCCATAAACTGCTGGTATTCCTCCACCAGAGCCTGGGCCTGTTCCTCCCGGTCAAACTTCTCCCCCAGTCCCTCGATGGAGGCATACATTCCCTCCACGCTGCGCAGATTGAGAAACAGGGAGTTGACTTCAATGGAGGCGTATTTGGGCTGCAAATCGCTTTGCAGGCTGTTGGGGGAAATCACATAGTCCGGGTTCAAAGATTTGAGAATTTCCAAATCCGGACTCATAGCCGTCCCTACAGTGGTCACATCCTGATATCGTTCGGGAATGGTACTCAGAGTGGAGGAGCACACACCCACCAGATCCAGTTCCAGCTTGTCGCAGATGTCCACCGCAGCAGGTGAGGTTGCTACAATACGCACCTGGTCTGAACCGTCATCTGTGTTCTGCTCCGGATGTTGGTTGACACAGCCGGTGGCGGACAGGGCCAGCATTCCCGCCAGGCAGAGAGACAGAAGTCTTCTTGGTTTCATACTCGGCTCCTTCCCTCACTTCTTACCAAAGGGATGCTTGCCCTTTCTTACAAAGAAGACGTACCACACGCCGCCGCCCACAGCTGCGATGACCACCAGCCCTCCAATGACCCACCAGAGAACGGGAGAGCCGGAGGAGGAGTCGGTGTTTTCAGGAGCCTGGGTTTCCTCCACAGCGTTGCCCGAGGCGTCAAATTCCTCCAGGCCGCTGGCACTGGACTGGGCCTCTGGGTCTGTAGTGGGAGAAGGCTCCGGGGTAGCGGAGGGAGCCACTGTGGCCTCAGGCGTATGGGTAGCCGGGGCTGCCGGGGCCTTGGTGGGGGTGGGCGTGGAAGCCGCTGCCGGGGTCTTGGTGGCTGAAGGCGCAGGGGCAGCCGTAGCTTTGGGCTGTTCCACCGAGATGCTGGTAACAAAATCCCCAGAACCGGACTTCAGATTGCCCACGGTAATGTAAAAGATGACCTCACGGCCCATGGGGGTCACATACATATTGCAGCGGATGATAGATTTCTCGCTGTTGGCTTTCAAGCGAAAATCTGCAGTATTGCTGCCATAGTCTTCTTGCATCAGACTGGCAGAAACGGAACGTCCATCCACCTGAAACTTGGGTGATTGAATGTTGTCCATTAGATTTAAGCGAACGGTGATCCATGTGTTACCACTTGCATCTACCTCTACCAGAGCCTTTTTATTGGTAGCACTTTCTGTCATGGACTGACCTAGTACTGCAGAATTCTCTCCGCCAGAGTCTTCGATGACTCCTGTGGTTGGATGCCGGTAGTGGGCGGTAGCGGTGGCAGTATATATGCCGTGGGAAGCTGCCGATGCAGGCATGGAAACAATGCTCGCCGCAAGGGCGAGCATTGCCACCATACCGCAAAGCCCTCGAACAGCTTCTCTTGCGGTATTCTTCATAACATCAATCTCCCTATATCATTGTTCTTTTTTTCTGGCAAGCAGAATCCCCATCAGTCCGACACAGGACAGAGTCAACACTACAAAGGGAGCTACGTTTGCACGATCACCGGTGTCGGGATTGCCATTCACATTTGCGCTGTTTTCCGCATCCGTGATGGTGCTGCCCTGCTCCACCAGCGCGTAGGTGCTGAAGGTCTTGGTCAGCACCTTATAGTAGCCATTCTCCACAGTACCCTTAACCAGGGTCTTGGTTCCGTCCTCATTGATTCGATACAAAACCACCTTGTCAGCATCATATCCTTCGGGAATGGGGTAGTACACGGTGACCACACCGTTGGGCTGAACCTCAACACCATTCAGCTCAAAATGGATCTCGAACAGGCGGAACTTCTTGCCCATGTCGGCAAGCAGCTCAGCAGCCTTTTCGTAGACTTCCCCGGAGGTAATCTGGGTCACCACCTGCTGGACGCCCTCAGGAAACACACCTTTGTCAGCCTCTACCTTGATGCCGGTGGTGGTGTCGGTGACGTTGACGGCGGGGGACTGCTCCACAGGTTCTTCCGGCTGGAAGTTAGGATCATCCTCGGTGGTCTTTTTCAAGGTAGACCAGTCCAACTTCAGTAATACATCCTGAGTACCAGATCCAGCGGAGATGTCCTCCATGACCGGAACAAATACCTGAAGCGGCACGAATCCCTGCTCATCCTCCAGAGCATCCGATACCAGGGGGAATTTGATTTGATCTGGATAAAGTTTTCCAGCATAAATCCCACCCGCCTGATTGAATTCATCCACAATATCCGTTCCATCTGGATTTTTCTGTGTGGACAACACGGTTGCAGGCACCACAGTTCCCTGCAAATCACCATAAGCGCCGTATTGATAGCCATTTTCATAATAGGCCAGTTCCGCCAGATACCCATATTGATTCAGATAAGAAAGACCTTGAAAATCCATTGTCAGATAGTACTTACCGTCTTCCACGGTGAGTTTCAAGGTATGGTGGATGGCATCATTGGACATGGAGTAATCCGTTTGGTTTGTCTTGAACATTTCACCGTAAACAGAGTAGACCCCATCCTCCAGGGTATGTCGATCCAACTCCCCCTCTTTTCTCAGGTTATCCATAGCGGTTTGCAGTGCCTGAACTTGGGTATCCACCTCACTTTGTGTGGCATTGGCGTTGTCCAGCACTCGCTGAGCGTGGTCAATGGCCTGTTGCAATGCGCTCCAAGTAGCCTGCGTATATCCTTCATTCTTCAGAACACTCGCCTGTTCCAGAATAGTTTTCAACTCGTCCGTATTGGCGCGCTTCACCAAAGCCTCCAACGCGTTTCCTAGCTCACTCACAGCACGCGTAACTTCGGAGACACCTGCATTGTCGTCCCGCTCCACTTGTTTTGCTGCAGCCAGCGCAACCTGGAAGGGTTCCCATGTTTCAGGGGTATATTGAGACTCTTGGCAAACATCCGCTTTCTCGATGAGGGCACGGAGGGATGTCTTATCTCCTTTTTCTTCCAATTCGCTTATAGCAGCAGCAATAGCAGAGGCCATGTCCTGCTGCTCCTGAACCGTAAATTCCTTCTGATTCAGCACAGGAACTGCCTGGAAGCCAGCTCCCGACATCTCCAGCGTGGAATCGGGCCATATATTGGTGAGTTTACCACTCACATCTTCGATGGTTTCCTGCAAAGCCTGATAGGAGCTTTCCGTATAATTCCCTTTGGAAATATTCTTAGCCTTCCAAAGCTGATAACTTACATTTTCCTGAGCATTTTCCACCTCAGTAAGACTGCTCCAATCCACTTGTAGTCTGGCATACTGGTCTCCAGATGTGGGACTGATAGAGAACATAATGGGAACAAATACGTGCACATAGGCTGCATTGTTGACTGTGAACTCGCTGCTATTCTGCGGAATGTCAAACTCACCGGACTGATTGGCCACCACAACGGGAGTCACATCCAAGGCCATCATATGCTGATAGGGCAGGTTGTCAATGTCAATCAATCGAGGTTCATCATGCCCAAATCCAGCCGGTCGTGTCATGGTATCAGGATTAGACCCATCATACACCATTTCAGATTCTGGATTGTTATAGGCATCATACACGACGCTCCCATCTTGTGTTCGGTGTTGGGTCAACAGCTCTGCAGAAGTGTATGTACAGAAATTGTCGTCGGGATACCCGTATTTCGTTAAAACTTCTGCCTGGACAGATTCCAACTCCATCATAAAGCCATACTGCCCAATATACCCCATAGGCATAAACTCTACGATTGCAGTGGCTGTACCCTGCTCCACTACCAAGAGCGCCTGGTATTGGGTGTCGTCGGGATGTTTTTGCAGAAACGATTCACTGCCTCGAAGTGCTGCGTTTCCCATCGAGTACTGTCCACTACTGTTTGCATTCATTAAGTTCAAGGAAGCGGTGTATACCCCGTCTTCCACAGGCGCATCCAGTCGCTGAACAACTCTGGAGCCTTCTGGGTAGGTTATCTCATGGACAGTGTCCGCAAATCCATAATTGCTACCCAGGCTGGCTACCATAGCTGCTGCCAAAACGGCAGATGTGCCCTGCTTGGCCATACGTTTTCCAATCCACATAGAAGCAACCCCTCTCTTTCCTAAGAAAAAACTGACGATTTCTTGTTAGCAATTGCTAACCACTATACAAAAAGAAAGCCGCTGACACGGCAATTTGGGATCAAACCACCTCCTATTTCTATTCACATGATACAGCACCTTCCACCTTAGGTATGTTAGACTGTTCACCAGGCAAGCGATTAGCCGAAACTAACTGCCCGGCCAAAAAATAACTCCACAAGGAGCCGGATTTCGTCGATCTGTAAATCGCCATATATATTCTTCTCTTTGGACCTCAAACATTTCCTAAAGCACGCATAGTATATCCATTGTTTCCAGTGTAGTCAATGAATATTTTGTTGCACTTCTGCTACAAACCTATCTTTTCCCCATTAGAAAACGCCTGAAATCCTTTAGCCACAAAGAAATCAAGATTGGAGCAACTGTGCAACAGAAAATTTCTATCTTTCGGGCAACACCGTGTTTAATGGATGAACACAGTGAATACTGCTGTACTCTCTGGCATATGCATTTCCCCCACACTGCACTGCATCTTCAGGCACACGCTCCCATGAAGCAACGTGTCACGACCTTTCCCCATAGAGATAAACTGTAGCGCAGTTGCTGGGAAATATATGTAGCGTCCGTCCATTCCACCGTCCCGGAATTCCCCGTCGCATAGATATTGCAGCTTCTGAATCCGCCCCTCCATCTGCTTGCCGCTGGATGCCGACTGGGCCGACACAGTTTTGACGGTGAGATATACCAGTCCCTGGTGATCCTTCACCATCAGCTCACAGGGATGCTCGAAACCTTGATTTGCCATAGAGATATTGCTGTGATTTTTCATCTGCTCTCGATAGATGATAAACGGAAAGTGGTAGCTTCCGTCTTCCA
Organism: Pseudoflavonifractor sp. An176; assembly: GCF_002160435.1. Lineage (NCBI taxonomy): Bacteria > Bacillati > Bacillota > Clostridia > Eubacteriales > Oscillospiraceae > Pseudoflavonifractor > Pseudoflavonifractor sp. An176. The sequence goes on from NZ_NFKO01000008.1 coordinate 22,952, forward strand.
GGAGGTCACAAATTTCGCCGCCATGAAATCGTTGACGGCCTGTAAAGTGTTCTTTGATTTCCATACGGCTCTCCTGTTCGGAGAGCCGATCCATAAATGCGTCAGAAAACCCCGCTGCCAGCCCCTGCAGCGCATTTTCTCGAATTTGACTTAATGGGACATCTAGGTACTGCATATATCGATGAAAAACACAGAATTTACGTCTGTATTGCTCCGCCAGCTTGATTCCAGGTACGGTGAGGGCCGTTTTGCGGTGTTCCAGCCGTTCTACAATTCCCTGTTTCTCCATGGCATCCATGGCACGGGTAATGGCCCATTTCCCTACCCCCAGGCTTCTGGCAGAATCGGTGACCGTACGCTTGGACGGCTCTGCCTCCAGATAGTACAGCAACAGCTGAATTTGAAATGGCGTCAATGCTTCTGACATACCAATCTTCCCTTCTCTCTCATCCCTTCATGCTGCAAAAACGGAATGCGCATGGGCGAATAACTTAGGCTTTCAACCGAGGTTAGCTTATGCTAACTTTCGAGTTAACTATACGCCTGTTTTTCCCACTTGTCAAGGAAGTGCTTTCTGCACGTACGCACAAACAGGCTTTGGATCTACCGGACAACAGAATTGCTGCCAAGAGAAAGACCCACAGCTCCTTTCGAACTGTGGGCTTCTCTCATTTCCTGATTGCACAAAGAATTATGAGCCTGCCCGATTCAACTGCCACTGAATGCTTTCGTTCTGAAGCTCTACCATGTGTCGGAACAGGCCACCTTCTGCCATCAGCTCTTGCGGGGTTCCCTGTTGGTCCACACAACCGTCTTTCAGAACAACAATATGGTCTGCCCCAGCCACAGTACGCATCCGGTGGGCGATGACCAGTACCGTCTTTCCGGCGAGAAGCTTCGAGAGCGCCCCCTGTACCTTGGTCTCATTTTCCACGTCCAGAGAGGCGGTGGCTTCGTCCAGCAATACGATGGGCGCGTCCTTGAGCAGCGCACGGGCGATGGAGATGCGCTGTCGCTCGCCGCCGGATAGCTTTGCGCCGTTTTCTCCGATGGGCGTTTGGTAGCCATGGGGCAGTTTGTTGACAAACTCCTCGCAGTTGGCGGCTTTGGCTGCGGCCATCACCTCCGCATCGGAGGCGCCGCGCCTGCCCAGGCGGATGTTTTCCATCACTGTGTCGTCAAACAGCACCACATCCTGAAAAACCATGGAATAATCGGTCAGCAGCACCTCTGGGTCCACCGTGGCAATATCCACCCCGCCCACTTTGATGGCGCCCCCGGTGACATCCCACAGACGCGCCGCAAGCCGGGCGCAGGTACTTTTACCGGAGCCAGAAGGACCGACCAGTGCAGTAATCTCGCCTTCTTTGGCGGTAAAGCTGACATCGTGCAGGACAGCCTTTTTGTCATAGGCAAACTCCACATGGTCAAATACGATGTCGTGTCCCTTGGGCTGGAAGATTTCCGCCCCTTCGTCGATGGGTGTCTCAAACAGAGCGTTCATCCGGTCTGCCGACACCTGGGAGACAAATAGCTCGGCGATCAGCGCAAGGCTCTGATCGAAGGGCGCATAGATACGGGTAATGACCATGAGGAACAGGAACAGCAGCATGAAGTCGATCTGTCCGGACAAAATTAGCCCCGCGCCCGTAAGGATCGTCGTTGCCACGCCCAGCCGCATGATGACGCTGGCCCCGTTGACGAACAGGCCGGTAACCAGCTCGCCGCGGATCATGATCCGTTCATGGTCGTCGATCTTCCGGTACAGCCCCGCAAGATAACGCTCCTCCTGATTGGTGGCACGGATCTCCCGCACATGTTCCAGCGCCTCCTGCATCCCATCTGAAACCCGCACGGCGGCGTGCTTGGTCTGCTCAGCCCGGCGCTCGGTGAGCTTCCGGCTTCCAAACAGCAGGCCAAACGCTACCGGAACTCCCCAAAGACAGGCAATGGTCAGCCGCCAGTCATACCAGAGCAGGCAGACCGCAATCACGGCGGTGGAAATGTAGGAGCCGTACAGGTAGCCCAGCACATGGCTCCAGACATGTTCCATGCGGTTGACATCACCCATCAGGGTCTCCGTCAGGTCGGCCAGATCGCGCTTACCGAAAAAGCCAAGGGGCAGCTTGCGTAGCCGTTCCGCCAAACCCAGCCGGGTGGCTTTGACTTCGCCGTACACAAGACCGTAGGTGGCCTTATACTGCTGGAAATGGGTGAGAAAGGAAAGAAGCGCAAACACCACAAGACCGGCCAGTACAGGCAGAGAGGCGGTCAAGGAGGCACTGTCGGTCAGAGATGCCATCAGGCCGGACATCACAAGGTACAGGATGCTGACCCCGCCCATGACCACCAGATTGACGACCACCGTCCAAAAGGTGCCCTTTTTGGTGTTCTGTACGCCCTGATCCGTCAGGGCATATTTCCGTTGAAATTTTGCTCCGAACATTTATTTTCCCTCCTTGCCGCTTTCCATTTTCCATTGGATCGCCCGATTATAGTCGGCCCACATCCGGGTGTACAATCCGCCTGCCGCAATCAGCTCCCCGTGGGTGCCCTGCTCTGTCACCCGGCCACCCTCCAGCACCAGGATCTTATCCGCGCCCACCACGGTGGAGAGTCGGTGGGCGATCATGATAACCGTACGATCCTTTGTCAGCCGAGCGAAGGCTTTCTGGATCAAGGCTTCATTTTCCGGATCCGCGAAAGCGGTGGCTTCATCCAGCACCACAATAGGGGCATCCTTCAAAATGGCCCGTGCCAGCGCAATGCGCTGCGCCTCGCCGCCGGAAAGATAGGTCCCCTCGGTTCCGATCACAGTATCCAGCCCCTGAGGCAGCTTTTCCAGAATGTCGCCGCACTGGGCGGCTTCCAGGGCGGCCAGCACCTGCTCCCGGCTGGCATTGGGACGGGCCGCCCGAACATTTTCCAGAATGCTGGCCTTGAACAGGCGGTTGTTTTGAAACACAAAAGCGACCTGATCCATCAGCACATGGGGATCGATCTGGCGTACATCCACGCCGCCCACTTCCACGGCACCGGTGTCCACGTCCCAAAACCGGGGAATTAGACTGGCGGCGGTGGTCTTGCCCCCGCCTGAAGGCCCCACTAGCGCCACGGTCTCTCCGGGCTCGGCGGTGAAGGAGACCTGGGACAGGGCGGGAGACTGCGCGCCGTCGTAGGTAAAGCTCACATCCCGGAATACCACCCGGTTGTCCCTGGGCGTCTGGGGATGATTCGGCACCGGCAGCATCGGTGCGTCCATGACCGGCTGGATACGCCCCAGAGCGGTGTTGGCCAGCATCATACCGGAAGCCGCAAACATAATCTTGGCCAGTGCCGTGGAAATGATGGCAGAGAATACGGCGTAGAAGGCGAAGTTTGTGACAAGTCCCGCAAAATCACCCGAAGCCAGTGCGCCGGGAGCCAGGAACAGCACCACCGGTACCAGAAACAGAAAGGCGCCCTCAGTAAAGGTCAGATTGATGGACTGCGGAACGCGGCACACATCACCTTGATAGTACTCCGCCTTAGCGCTGTACTCCTCAATGGCCTGCTGAAAGGCCTTGAAGGAGTAGACGGTCTGCTGAAAGATCTTGACCACCGGGATGCCTCGTACATATTCCGTGCCAGCTTTGGTCATACGGTCCTGGGCCGCCTGGTATTCCGCCATAAGCTCGGCGTTTTTGCCGCCCATCATGCTGAACATGGCAAGGATGGAGATCACCGCCGACAGCAGGCATGCCGCACCCATACGCCAATCAAACACGAACATCAGCACCAGCATGGCAAGAAACAGGGTGATTGTGCCCACGATGTCCGCCAGATTGTGAGCCAGCAGGGTTTCTGTATCGGCGGCCGCTGCGTCCAGGCGGCTGCGGATCAAACCGGAAGCATTGGCATCAAAATAGCCCAACGGAGCCTGCATCACATGTGCCATGCCCTGTTTGCGGATGTTGGACGCCGTGCGGAACGCCGCCAGATGGGTGCACATCAGACCCAGGAAGTAGATGAGGATGCCGCCCACCGCGAAAGCAAAGGCGATCCAGCCATAGCGCGTCACGCTCTGGGCCTGCGTCCAATCCGGCGCCACGGCAATCAAATCTCGGGCCGCCAGCCAGATACAGAGATAGGGAATCATACTGCACACCATGGATATTGCTGACAGTCCTAGCCCCAGGAAGGTAAGCCGCCTGTGGCTGCCCGCATATCCCAGCAGAACGGTCAGAGCGTTTTGCTTCTTTTCCTTCACAAATATTCCTCCTTTTATGGTTAGCTATCGCTAACCATTTGTGTAAAAAGAAAGGGGCAAAGCCCCGATCTTACGAAAAAGATTGGCGGTATGTTACTGGCCGATCAGCTGCAACCACCCGGCAGTGTAGAAATCCCGCAACTGGTCCACATACCGCATGGCCTGCTCCTTGGGCATGTCGTGGACGACGATCTCGAAAATGCCGTTAAACATTCCGCTGGCAATGATGTGGCATAGCTGTGCATCCAGCTGGGGGCATTCATGCCCCAGACGGTGGAGTACCTCCAGGTATTGGAGGGTGTATTCCACTTCGACCTCCACCATATTATGGACGAAATGCTCATAGCTGGTGCCCTCGGCCTTGCACAGCAGCAGCTTCACCGGCTCTCGGTGGTCGCAGATGTAGTCCACCATCCAATGGACGCATTGGCTGGACTCCAGTCCCATGTGTTCCGGCTGTTCCTGCTCCGGCAGCTCGGCAAAGGAGGTCTGGGCTTCCATGAACCGGCCCATCAGCGCAGCGGCGTGGGGCTCCACGATGGATGCAAAGAGCGCCTCTTTGCTGGAGAAATAGCCGTAAAATGCGCCGGTGGTGACACCAGCCTGCTTCACAATCTGCCGCAGAGATGCGCCCTGAAAGCCCTTCTCTGTAAATTCCTCCATAGCGGCCTGCTGGATTCTCTCCAGCGTGGCAGTCGATTTTTCTTCCATATACAACCTCATATAACAGTGACATATAACACTGTTATAATAGAGCGGTGAGCATTTTTTGTCAAGAGGCAGTGGAAGAAATATCGCAAAAGGGATTGCTGTATAAAATTAACACAGCAATCCCTTTATATCATACCAAACGTAGTTCCTATCCTTTTGTATAAACTTCTACTACTCCGTGTCCACCAAAACATAGTATACTGCTCACCTATACGCTACCAGAAAGTTCTGCGATAAAATATGGGCAAAATGGTCGTTTTATAACCTCAGATGTATCATCTTCACCATGCACCATCGATCAGAAACTGCCATACTGGCCTTTGTGGAGAATCGCAAACCATCTCTGGGGATATGGCGATAATAAGCTTCCTGGGCAAGAATCTCGACCCCGCCGCCGATTTTCCCGGTCAGTTCCGAGGCTTCATCCACATAGAAAAACATCCGGGCATCGCCGTGGCCTACCTGCCTCATGTACTTTTTCCGCATCATGGCCATGCCGCTTTTGCTCACAGCATCAAAGACAAGTTCTATCTCTCCGAATTGCTGCAGCATTCGAAGCAGCCCCATAACCTTGGCTTCCTCAAAATAGTGGAACAGCCCACCAGCGGTGACAAGGAGGGGAGCATCCGGCACATTGGCACGGATCCGCCTGATCCAGTCGTCATCAAAGGCATCGGCAGCAACATAGGTTTCCCGCTCCGGCTCCGGCAGCAACTCCCGCCGATACTCCACCACATGAGGCAAATCCACAGCATACCAGCGAGTGCGGCCGTTGTCGCAGCGATGATATGTGGTTTCCAGACCGCATCCAAGCTGGACGATGACCCCGTCCCGCCTGCGTCCCAGAAATGACCGGATGAACCGATCCATATTGGCTGACCGAACGGCGGAGGCCAGCAAGGTGTACTGGTTCTGGTCACCCGGCTTCAGCAGACCAGCCGGCAGCTTCTCCTTCAACTCCAGCGCCTTTTTATCGTATAGGATTTGCGGGCAATGTTCGCTGGCATAGAGCCTACCCAGCATAGGGACAAACAGCGTATCTTCCACAACGCCTAAATGGGACATTCGTTATCCTCCTTCCAAGCAACTAGCCTCAGCCCAGCGCCACATCCAGTGTCATCATGAGGGTAAATCCAACTGCAAACAGAATGGTTCCCACATTAGAGTGCTTTCCCACTGACATTTCCGGGATCAATTCCTCCACCACCACATAGATCATCGCTCCTGCGGCAAAGCTCAGGGCGTAGGGCAGTACCGGGACTAAAATTCCAGCCAGAAGGATGGTCAGGATGGCGCCTAACGGCTCCACCGCACCGGACAACGCCCCATACAGGAAGGAGCGGAATTTTGAGAACCCTTCCGCCTTCAAAGGCATGGATATGATAGCGCCTTCCGGGAAGTTCTGAATGGCGATTCCCAAAGAAAGAGCTAACGCCCCCGCCAGCGTGATCCCACTGTCTCCATAAAGCCACCCGGCGTAGACCGCGCCTACTGCCATTCCTTCTGGGATATTGTGCAGTGCCACGGCCAAAGTGAGCATGGTTGTCCTTCCAAGACTGCTTTTGAGCCCTTCTGCCTCCGAACTGCCGCGGTGCAGATGAGGAATCAGCCGATCCAGCCCCAGCAGAAATAGAACACCAAGCCAGAAACCCGCAACAGCAGGTACAAAGGACCATCGGCCCATATCTGCTGCCTGCTCCATCGCAGGTAACAGCAGACTCCAGATGGAAGCGGCCACCATCACTCCTGCCGCAAAGCCGGTAAGCGCACGCTGTACCAGCTCGCTCAAATTGTTTCGCATAAAAAAGACACAGGCCGAACCCAGCGTTGTCCCAACAAAAGGAATCAGCAGGCCTTGCCATAGTTCCATTGACATACGATCCTCCAATCTGGTCATGGTATTTGTTCGCAAAGTTTACCTGGACAATCTGGATATGCATGGACACCTCCAGTGCGCCGAGCGTCAGCAACAGGCTGCTTACCTGCCGCTCCAAAAGTGCTCTAACTGTTCGAAGGTAAAACGGGAGCGTCCCCATCGGACAGCTCTGATGAGTACGCTCCCATTTTCACTTTTACTTGCGCTTATATGACTCATGTATCATCAAAAAACGACCCATCAAGAAAAGTCGAGCGTAAAAATCATGAATCAGTAATAGTATCCATTCGGCATCAATCAGATATTTCATCCGGTCTGTTGTCATGATTGTGATGATGTTTTCCGCAACAGTGGTGCCCACCGTGCCCGCCGCAGCAACAATGGCCATTGGGGTTGAAGGGATCAAAATGCAGTAAATCAACTTTCTCGACGGAAACCTTAGTATTCATGACGTTGGTATTCTTGTGTTCCAGCATAAAAACACTCCTTCATTATAGTTTGTATTATTTGTGTTCCGAGAATGATCAGAACATAGAACGCTTGCAGTTAGCTATCGCTAACTGCATTAAATTCTACCACACGACTCTATCCATGTCAATCATAAGACCATTTGCATAGCGAAATCTTACCTTCTCCATGGGATTAAATTTTTTGGCCACCGTCCTTGCCACCACCGGTGTATTAGGGCCGGTTGTGGGAGCGCTGGTACATAATGCGGGTTCCGTCCTGGTCATTATCAACTCGGCGCTTCTCCTTGGCTGGAAGCAGAAGTCGCTATGACAAGCATGATTCCATCTCCTCTGTTCCCTGTATTCAGAAAATTCTTGCATCTTGTCGTATTATGATGTATCATCCAGTTAGTGTGCGCTAACCACTGGCGTTTGCTCTCGGAAAAGGTCTGTTTTATCGTGAGGCGGGATGAGAACATGTTGCGAGAATATCTACAAAGTCAACGGATTCACCAAATTTCATGGAGTGTCAGTATGCCTGGAGTCCAGATCTGTCACTTTTCCCTGACAAGGTCCAGCAGAAATGGACAACTGCCCATTCCGGTGGTGGGAAAGCCTCTGCATTTTGAAGCCTTCTTTTGTTTCGGTGGTCGGCTTTTCCTTCATCCTGATCAAGCAGAGCCCTATACCGTGGAAACGTCAGATATTCTTCTTCTCTCAGACCCCTCATGGCTTCTCTCCTGCCAGTGTAGCCCAGACCTGTGTGGTGTACTGGTGGCGGTAGATGCAAAGCTGGCAAAGGACAGTTTTTCCTCTATCTGTACCACAATGGGAATGGAACTCGACACTAGAATCGTCAGAGAAAAGATGATTTCAAACAGGGGGCATATGGTCATATCCGGAACCTCCTGGTCCCAAGCACTGTTTCAGGATCTTCTGAACCTGTCGAAAGAAGCTCAGGATCGGTATTGCGTATTTAAGGCTGTGGAATTGTTATATTTGCTCTGCTCCAAAGTACCAGTTTCTCATACACCAGGTACCAATGTCCATCGCTATGTCCCCCAGAGCATTTTGGAGGCCACATGGTATATGCAGGCCCATTTGGGGGAGAAACTCACCATCCCCCACATCTGCAAACAATGCTCTGTTTCCCCCACATTTTTGAAGGAATGGTTTCACCGTGCGTATGGGGTTTCCGTCCATAGCTGGTTGGTAGAACAGCGCATGAAACAGGCCCATAAACTGATTTGCACATCCAAACTCCCCATCCACCAAATCGCACAAGCCGTGGGCTACACCGGAATCAGTCAATTCAATGCAACATTCAAACGATTCTATGGTATGACCCCAAGCCGACTGAGAAAAATGTCAGAAACCGCAATCTCGCGTCCGATTTGACAACGAAAAGTGTCCTACTTTGCTGCTATAATGATGAGATATTCCAAAGAAGCCTGGAACAAAAGGAGTGACGCCAATGAAGCAGCATCGATTTTGGGCCTGGGGGGCCGTCATCTGTATGATCATGGTCATGGTGACAGGCTACAAGAGAAAGTAAGGGAAAGGATGGGTTACCATGAGTATTTATAGCAAATTGGCCTGCTTTGCAGGCGGAGCCTTGTTTGGATCCTTCGGGATCAAACTGCTGTCCAGCAAGGACGCAAAAAAAGCCTACGTTCATGCCACTGCCGTAGGACTGCGCATGAAGGATTCTGTAATGGAGACCGTAACCACGGTACAGGAGAATGCTGCTGACATTCTTGCCTCTGCCAAAGACTTGAATGAAGCTCGCGCTGCCAAGGAGGCAGAGGAAACTGCTGCCTCCAAGCTGGACGAGGTGGACGCCTAAGAAAACAGCAGAGGGAGCCGCATGGGCGGCTCCCTCTGCCTGTCGAAAAAGGTCACCTTTTGGTGGCCTTTTTCGACAGGCTGCGAGGAGCAAGCGTATGCTTGCTCCTCGTTGACTTTTGCTCAACCTATGCAGGCATGAACTGCGGCAGTAGCTCCATCTGCCACCGCCGTGGCCACCTGACGCACCTGCTTCACCCGAATGTCTCCCACGGCGTAGACACCAGGAATGCGGGTCTCCATCCAGTCGTTGACAGGGATGTAGCCGTCTTGCAGCTCCAGCTCCGTATACAGCTGGGTATTGGGTACCGTCCCGGCATAGACAAAGATGCCGCACCCGGGATCGTCCACGGTGGTGATGGAGCCGTCCACCTCACTGCGAAGGTCCAGCTGCTCCACTTGGTTCTCCCCGCGGACGGCGTGCAGGCGTGTGTTGAGCATCAACTGGATGTTGCGGGTCTTCTTCACCTTGTCTCGGAACTCCGCAATGCAGCCCAGTTGGGGCTCGAAGTGGATGATGGTCACCTTCTCTGCCAGGCTGGCCAGGTACAGGGCTTCTTTCACAGCGCCGTCAGCACCACCGACCACGTACACATGCTTTCCTGCGTAGTTGGCCCCGTGCTTGGCAGCGTTCATGCCCATTCCCTTTCCTGCCAACTCCATTTCTCCGGGAATCCCCAGCTTGCGCCCAGTGGTACCATTGGCCAGGATGAGCTTCTTGCAGGTATACTGTCCCTGGTCTGTGACCACCGTCTTCACGTCTCCTTGCATCTGGACCTGCTCCACCGTCTCCTGGCGGATTTCCACTCCGGCGCTCTCCGCCTGTTCCCGCATCCGGGCGGCAAAGGAGACTCCCGTCTCTCCAGGGATAATACCTGCATAGTGGGTAACCGTAGAGACCTTCCCGATGAGACCGCCCACCTCGCCTTTCTCCAGAATCAAAACCTTCTTGCCACGGCTGACACCGTAAATACCAGCACTAATCCCAGCGGGGCCAGCGCCCACCACAATGATATCATACATATCGCATACTCCTCTCTTTTTACATCAGGCCCAGGGCAAATTGCAGGACCAAACTCACAACGGTAATGGCCACCCAGCAGCAGGCACCCATGGCAATGGGCTTACCGCCGCTTTTGACCAATTGGATGATGTTGGTGTTCAGACCGATGGCAGCCATGGCCAACACGATCATGAACTTGCTCAGCTCCTTCAGGGGATCAAAGACCGCAGCGGGAATCCCATTGCTCACAGACACCGTGGTAATCACCGATGCGGCGATGAAAAACAGAATGAAGAAGGGAAAGATTTTAGACATCTGAATTTTGGCCTCGCCGTTGCCCCGCTCCTTCCGGGTGCGCATCAGAGCCAGCACCAAAGTGATGGGAATAATGGCCAGGGTGCGGGTCAGCTTCACAGTCACAGCCTTGTCCAGGGTCTGGGTACCCAGATTCCACATGCTGTCCCAGGTGGCAGCGGTGGCCGTGACCGAAGAGGTATCATTCACCGCCGTCCCGGCAAAGATACCGAAGGCCTCGCCAGAGGTGGTATCAAAGCCCACCAGCTGGCCCAGCGCTGGGAAAATCAAGGCGGCCAAGACATTGAAGAAGAAAATCACGGAGATAGCCTGGGCCACTTCGTTTTCGTCGGCGTCAATGACGGGGGCGGTGGCAGCGATGGCAGAGCCACCGCAGATGGAGGACCCCACACCCACCAAGGTGGCCACTTTGCCGGGGATGTTCATCCATCGGCTGAGGAGAACCGCCACCACCAGGGACACCGTAATGGTGCACACGATGATGGGTAACGATTGGCGTCCGGTTTGAATCACCACGTTCAGGTCCATTCCAAATCCCAGGAGCACCACCGCCCACTGTAACACTTTCTTAGAGACGAACTTGATGCCGCTGTCCACGGGCTCCCGCCACTTCCAAACTAAGGTGATCACCATGCCGGCCAAAATGGCGATGACCGCCCCACCAATAATCGGGAATGCTTTCCCTGCAAACCAAGATGGAACCGCTATGGCCAGGCACAGCAAAATTCCATATCCATTCTTTTTCACGAACTGCAACGTTATTCCACCTTTCTCTGATTTTGGTCTCTCTTGTTGTTCAAGTGCATTATAATATGGCTCTTCCAAAAAATAAAATTATTTATATTGATATATAGATAAATTTCCGTTATGATATAGGGGATGATTGACGAGGAGGGTCTCCCCATGCTGGACTTTCGCATTGAAACCTTTTTAAGTGTATGTCGGCATATGAGCTTCACCGCCGCCTCGGAGGAGCTGCACATCACCCAGCCCGCCGTCTCCCAACACATTCGCTTTCTGGAGAAGACCTATGGCTGTCCGCTCTTTCTCCGGGATGGGAAACGAATTGCCCTCACTCCGGCCGGTAAGGTGCTGCTGCGCACCATGGGTTCCCTGCGCAACGACGAGAAAGCCCTGATCCGGCGGATGCAAGAGGCGGGGTCCCAGGGGAAAACTCTGGTGTTCGGCGCCACCCGTACCATCGGAGAGTATGCCATCCTCCCTGCTCTGTCCCAGTATCTCAAACAGCACCCAGACGTGAATGTCCAGGTGCGGTATGGCAACACCCAAATGCTGGTGGACCTGCTCCACGCCGGGGAGATCGACTTCGCCCTGGTGGAAGGCTATGTCTCCCAGGACGACTTCGACATTTTGGTAGACCGGGTGGAGCCATATCTTCCGGTATGTGCCAAAGGCCACGTCTTTCAAAAGCCGGTGTCCTCCCTGCGGGATTTGCTGGGGGAGCGGCTGCTCATTCGAGAGAAGGGGTCGGGCACCCGTGAAATTCTGGAGAAATACCTCTCAGCCTTCAATCTGAGTGTATCCGACTTCTCCCACTATGCCCAGGTGGAGAACATGCACAGCATTGTGGGGCTGCTGCTCCAGGATTGCGGCATCGCCTTTGTCTACCAGGCCGCTGTGCAAGACCTATTGAAAGAGGGGAAAGTGAAGGTCATTCCCATTTCCGACTTCCAGATGCACCACGAGTTCACCTTCATCTGGAGCAAAAACAGCTGTTTTGCCCAGGAATACCGGGAGATCTGCCAGCAACTTCACAGCAACTGTCAACGCCCCCTTGACGAAGTCCCCGTCCAGTGATACCATTGGCGTTAGCGCAACCAAACTGCAAAGGAGTTTCACCATGCATTCCCAACTCATTTATCTCATTCTTCTCTCTACGGTCACCGGTGTGGGAGGCCTGGCCCTGGGTGGCCTGCTGGCTCTGCTGCTCAAGCGGGAGTCCCCCAAGGGCACCAGCCTGCTCTTGAGTTTCACTGCCGGGCTGATGCTGTGTATTGTCTGCTTCGACATGATTCCCGAGGCCATGGAGCAGGTGGACCAGCTCATCATTCCCCCTGTATGCCTGGTGCTGGGCTTTCTCATTACCTTCGCCCTCAACGCCTGGATTGACAAGAGCATGCACCACGAAGATCACCACCACCCCCACCACTGTGCCTGCGGCCACCATGACCTGAAGACCGCCGGGTTTGTGCTGGCCGCCGCCGTGGCCCTGCACAACATGCCGGTGGGTATGGCGGTGGGCACCACCGTGGCGGTACAGGGTATCTGCTATGCCAGCCTGCTCACCGCTGTCACCATCGCCTTTCACAACATCCCCGAGGGCATGAGCATTGCGGTCCCCCTCCTCCACGACGGCACCAAGCCTTGGTCTGCCATTGGCGTGGCCGCTCTTAGCGGCGCTCCCACGGTGCTGGGCGCTCTGCTGGGCTACTTCATCGGCAACCAGACCCCCATGGCCCTATCCGTGGCCATGAGCATTGCAGGCGGCGCCATGCTGTATGTAGTGTTCTTTGAACTACTCCCCGAGGCTTACCAGCAGTGGCGGTCCAAGTGGGCCATTCTGGCCACCATCATTGGCTTTGCCCTGGGTCTGCTGCTCATCTCCAGCCATCTGCACATCCACGTACATCCCCACTAATGAAAGGTGGTACAACTATGACAGACCGTGAACTGGTCGCTCTAGCCCACGTCATGCTGGACCGGGCCTATGCCCCCTACTCTCACTTCCCGGTTGGGGCGGCGCTGCTGTGCTCGGACGGGACGGTATTTACTGGCTGCAACGTGGAAAACGCGGCCTATGGACAGTGCCTATGTGCCGAACGCACGGCGCTAGTTAAGGCGGTGAGCGAGGGACACACCCACGACTGGGAGACCCTGGCTGTGATCTCCCGGGGAGAAGATTACTGCTGGCCCTGCGGCGCCTGTCGTCAAATGTTGTATGAATTCAAACCAAATTTACGTATTTTAGTGGCCCGAGGAGACCAAAGCTATCAGGAAGTAACCTTGGAGCAACTGATGCCCCACGGCTTTGGCCCTGAGCAGCTCAACGATGTTTGATGAATAAACCTCCTTTCCCCTGCCCATACTACCAGTGGCAGAGAAAAGGAGGTTTTTCACGTGTTTTTAGACAAATTAGCCTTGTCCCTGGCCATTATCGGTGGTCTGAACTGGGGCGCCATCGGTCTTTTTAACTTTGACTTGGTGGCCCTGATCTGTGGTGGCTCCGGCAACTGGCTGGCCCGCACCATCTATGCGCTGGTGGGTTTGGCCGCTGTGTGGTGCATCACCCTGCTGTTCCGTCCCATGGAACACCATGACAACCGACAGACCTATCACGGATAAGTCCGTAAAAATCCCCCGACTTTTGAAAGTCGGGGGATTTTTAAGCGTGTCGAAACCATTCGACACGCTTCTCAAAAATGCCAGCATTTTTTCGAGGAGTTGCAGCCCGCTGCATGCAGCCTTGGGTCAAAGGGCGACCCAAGGCCACACTGGCGGGCTGAGAAGTGTTTTTCCCGATGCGCATGTCCCCGGGAAAAACAGATTTTGATTTATTTTCCCGCCCTGGGCGGGAAAACTCTGCCGAGGGCCCGTTGATGATACAAGCAGATGTATCCTTCTTACATAGATATGAGGTTTTTATCTGCTTATTTTAACAACAAATTCACGGAACCGCCCAGGGCCTCAATGACCCCGTACCCTTCCCGGGCGTGGCAGCCGCCCACGGAGCCGGGATTCATCAGGTAGATACCCTCCCGGTACACCACCTTGGCTAGGTGGGTGTGTCCAAAGCAAGCCACCTGCACCTGGCGGTTTTTTGCCTCCTGGAGTAGCTCATCCAGCCCGCTTTTTACGTATTGCAGGTGTCCGTGAGTGAGGAGGAACCGCACTCCTTCCAGCTCCACCACCCGCAGGTCTGGGCCCTTGCCCCAGTCGCAGTTGCCCCGGACAATGTCCATGGGGATATCCGGGTACAGCTGGGACAGCTCGATACCGTCCCGGTAGTGGTCGCCCAGAAAGAAGACATGATGGGGCCGTTCGTGCTCCATGGCCTCCACCATCTTGCCCATGGCGCTGTGGGAGTCGGAGAATACAAGTATTTTCATGGTAGTCACCTTTTCTTTGTTTACTCATATAATAGAGCAGGCGAGCCAGAAGGGCTCTCCTGCCGTAGAGGAGGAATTGCCATGGCAAACTTGAATGGTCTGCTCCACAATCCGCAGGCCGCACAGCTGCTGTCCGACCAAAAAAAGCTGGAAGAGCTGCGTAACGCCCCGGAGACGCAACAGCTGTTCTCCATGCTGCAAAAGAGCACCGGCGGCGACCTGGAACAGGCGGCCAACCATGCCGCTCAGGGGGATTCCGCTTCCCTGGTCTCCGCCATTCGCAAGCTGATGCGGGACCCGGAAGGGGCCAAACTCATGGAGAAGATGAAACAACATCTCAACCAATAGCCACAAACAGGAGGGGGAGCCAATGGCGGAGTGGGAAGAAAAACTGGAGGGGATTTTGTCCAATCCCCAGGCCATGGAACAGATCATGTCTCTGGCCAAATCTCTGGAGGGGGGCGAGAATTCCGCCTCTCCATCCGCTTCCGCTCCGGCCCCTTCCCCGCCCTCTGCCCCCTCTGACTTGTCCGGGTTCTTGGGGAGTGTGGGGCAGCTGGACCCTAAAATCTTGTCCACAGCGGCCAAACTCTTCTCTCAAATGGGTAGACAGGACGATCGGCGCACCGCTCTGCTCCAGGCCCTGCGGCCCTTTGTGAAACCGGAGCGGTACGCCAA
Source organism: Pseudoflavonifractor sp. An176 (assembly GCF_002160435.1). Taxonomy (NCBI): domain Bacteria; kingdom Bacillati; phylum Bacillota; class Clostridia; order Eubacteriales; family Oscillospiraceae; genus Pseudoflavonifractor; species Pseudoflavonifractor sp. An176. The sequence goes on from NZ_NFKO01000008.1 coordinate 38,205, forward strand.
GCTGGACAAAGCCATCCAAATCGCCAAACTCTCGGTGCTCATCCGCAGCGGACTAGAGCTATTCCGGGCAAAGGAGGATGACCATGTATAGCCACTACTTACACGATGACGATTGGATGGTATTGGACGACCAGCCTGCCCAGGAGCCGCCCCGACGGGAGCGGCCCCACAGCCAGCCAACGCCCCCGGCCAACAACGCCCTCTTTCGAGAGGTGTCCGGGGGCCTGACGCAGCTATTAGACGGGCTTGGAAAGCATTTCTCCCTGGAAAACATCGACACGGGCGACATTCTCCTGGTGCTCATTCTGCTGTTTCTCTTTTTAGAGGGGGATAACCTGGAACTGGTCATCACCTTGGGGCTTATGTTGCTGTTGGGTCTGGGGGGCGATGAGGAAAAAACATAACCCTTTAGGGGGCCACAAAGCCCACCTTTTTATACACCTTCCGCAGGGTCTTCTGGGCCACGCGGGAGGCTTTTTCTGCGCCGTCACGGTAGACGCTCTCCAAATAGGCCTTGTCCTTCATGATGCGGGTGGCCTCCTCCCGGATGGGACGCAGGCACTCCACCACGGCCTCACCCACAGCGGGCTTAAAGACGCCGTAGCCCTGTCCGTCAAACTCCTGCTCGATCTCCTGGAAGGTCTTACCCGTCACGGAGGAGTAAATGGTCATCAGGTTGGCCACACCGGGCTTGTGCTCGGGGTCATAGCGCACACAGTTCTCCCGATCGCTGTCGGTGATGGCACGCTTAAACTGCTTCATGATGACGGTGGGGTCATCCATCAGGCACACCCGTCCGGTGTCCTCATTCTCCGACTTGGACATTTTGGAGTCGGGGTTGGTCAAGGACATGATACGAGCTCCCACCTTGGGAATGTAGGGCTCGGGCATCTTAAACACGTCTCCATAAATACCATTGAAGCGCTGGACGATGTTGCGGGTCAGCTCCACGTGCTGCTTCTGGTCCTCTCCCACAGGCACATAGTCAGGCTGATAGAGGAGAATATCCGCGGCCATGAGAGAGGGATAGGTGAACAGGCCACCGTTGATATTGTCCGCATTCTTGGCAGACTTATCCTTAAACTGCGTCATACGAGACAGCTCGCCAAACATGGCATAGCAGTTGAGCACCCAGCCCAGCTCGGCATGCTGGTGGACGTGGGACTGGATGAACAGGGTGTTCTTCTCCGGGTCCAGACCACAGGCAATATACTGGGCCAGCTGCTCCAGCGTGCGCCGACGCAGATCGGCGGGATTCTGACGCACGGTGATGGAGTGCAGGTCTGCCATGAAGTAGTAACAATCATATTCTTCAGCTCGGGCTGCCCAATTCTTAATGGCGCCCAAATAGGAGCCCAGGGTCAAATCCCCGCTGGGCTTAATACCGGATAGCATGACTTTCTTTTCCGTTTGCTGTTGCATATGCTTCACAACCTTTGCTATTTTTCCCAATCAGCCGCCCGTATTGGGCATAAATGGGCCAAATTTTAGCCCTTTGCTGTTTTCCACACATTATACCACATCCCTGTAAGGGCTGCAACCAGCGGGTGTAATTACTACAATTTGTTTCCACATCCTTAAGAATTCTTAAGAAAAGACCCATGGCAGTATTAAAATTTATCCCCCATACTATGACACATGTAGGGGGCTGTTCCCCCTGACACCTCATAGGAGACAGATACGCTATGACGAATATTTTGGAATACCTGGAACGCAGCGCACAGCTGTTCCCTGAAAAACCGGCTCTGGTGGACGAGCGGCAGTCGATTACCTTCACCCAAGCGCTGGAGGACAGCCGACGGGTTGGTTCCTCCCTGGCCCTCTCCCTGGCCAAGGGGCAGCCTGTGGCTGTCTATATGGAAAAGAGCGTGAAAAACCTCTGCGCCTTCTGGGGCATTGTGTATGCCGGCGGTTTTTACGTATCCTTTAATACCCAGCTTCCCACTTCCCGGCTCCAGCAAATGCAGTCGGTGTTGCAGGCGCCCTTTGTCATCACCGACGAGGAGCACCGGGCAGCCCTGGAAGAGGTGTTCCCGCCTCACCGCATCCTGCTCTATCAGGACCTGGTGAAAAGCACTGTGGACCGTGCCCTGCTGGCCCAAATCCGGCAGCGCCATGTGGACACCGCCCCTCTCTACGCCAACTTCACTTCCGGCTCCACTGGGGTACCCAAGGCCGTCGTGGTGGGACACCGCTCCACCCTGGATTTCATTGACCACTTCTGCCCCATCTTCTCCATTACCCAGAAGGACGTCATTGCCAACCAGGCCCCCTTTGACTTTGACGTATCGGTGAAGGACATCTACTCTGCCCTGGCCACTGGTGCCACCCTGGTGCTGGTGCCCCGCCCCCTGTTCTCCCAGCCTCAGCAGTTGCTGGATTTCCTGTGTGAACACCGGGCCACCACCCTGATATGGGCGGTATCCGCTCTGTGCTTAATCACCACTGTCCACGGTTTGGACTATCGCACACCAGAGACGGTGAACAAGGTGCTGTTCAGCGGCGAGGTGATGCCCGCCAAGCACCTGAAGATCTGGATGGAGCACTTGCCCCGCGCCCAATTTGTCAATCTGTACGGCCCCACTGAGATCACCTGCAACTGTACATACCATATCATTGACCGGGAGCGGTCCTATCCCGACGGCATTCCCATGGGACAAGCGTTTCCCAACGAGGATGTGTTCCTACTGGACGGAGACGACCAGCTGGTCACTTCTCCCAACGTAGTGGGCGAGGTGTGTGTGCGAGGCTCGGCCCTGGCCTTGGGCTACTACCGAAACCCGGACCAGACGGCCGCTGCCTTTCCCAACAATCCCCTCAACCCATGCTATCCCGAGCGCATCTATCGCACCGGAGACTTGGCCCGATACTCCACCCTGGGAGAGCTGCACTTCTGTGGTCGCAAGGACTTCCAGATCAAGCACATGGGCCACCGTATTGAGTTGGAGGAAATTGAGCGGGCTGTGTCCAATCTCCCCGGTGTGCATCGGTGCTGCTGCGTGTTCCACAGCGAAAAACATCGGCTGTATGCCTTCTATCAAGGAGAGCTCACCTCCAAGGAACTGCGCTTGCAGCTGCTCCCCACCCTTCCCCCGTATATGATTCCCAATGTGTTCCGTCAGGTGGACCAGTTCCCCCTGAACAAGAACGGCAAAATTGACCGCACATTACTGATGAAAGGAGCTGGTAGCCGTGGATGATATCGCTGTGCAATCCCTGCTCACGCAATATGCCACCCCCCTGTACCTGTTTGACGGGGAAACGCTGCAACAGCGGGTTTCCTACCTGCGTTCCAAACTGCCTTCCGGAGTAGGTCTGTGCTACGCCATCAAGGCAAATCCCTTCCTGGCCGGGTACCTCTCTCCTCTGGTGGAGCGGCTGGAGCTGTGCTCCCCCGGTGAGTACCGCATCTGTGCCCAACAGGGCCTGCCCCTGTCCCAGTTTGTGGTATCTGGGGTGTACAAGACCCCAGAGTTCATCCAGGAAATCCTGCCCAACTCTCCGGCCATCTTTACGGTGGAGTCCATGGAGCAGTTTGATCTCATCCACTGCACCGCCCAGGACAGCGGCTCCCCGGTGTCCCTGCTGTTGCGGCTGACCAGTGGAAATCAATTTGGTCTGGAAAAGGACGAGATCATCGAGATTCTCACCCAACACCAGAATGATCCGCTGCTCCACTTTAAGGGTATCCAGTACTTCTCCGGCACCCAGAAGACCTCGGTGAAGCGTCTGACCCGGGAACTGTCCACGGTGGACGAGTTTTTGCAGACTCTGGAGCATCTGCTGGGCCATCCCATGGAAGAATTGGAGTTTGGCCCCGGCTTCCCGGTGAGTTACTACGCCGAGGATGACTTCCCGGAGGACGAGTACCTGGAGCAATTTGCCCAGCTGCTACAAACTATGACCTTCTCCGGCACCATCACCCTGGAGCTGGGCCGGAGCCTGGCCGCTCACTGTGGCACCTACTTCACCCGGGTAGTGGACGCCAAGTGCAACCACAAGCAGAACTACGCCATTGTAGACGGTGGCATGCACCAGCTGGTGTACTACGGCCAGTCCATGGCCATGAAGCTGCCCCCCATCCGCCACTACACCCACCATTCCCCGGGAAATGTGGAGCCGTGGAACATCTGTGGCTCTCTATGCACCATCAATGACATTCTGGTCAAGCAGCTGCCCCTCCCCTCTCTCCACGTGGGAGATGTGCTGGCCTTTGAGCGCACGGGGGCCTACTGCATGACCGAGGGTATTTCCCTATTCCTCAGCCGGGACCTGCCCGCCGTGCTGTACCGCCACCCAGACGGACAGGTGGACGAGCTGCGCTCCCACTTTGAAACCTACCATCTCAATACATCAAATCTACAGAAATGAGGTAATTATCATGGAACAACTGCTGGAAATCTTGGAGGAAATTCGCCCCGACCTGGACTTTGCCAATTGCCAGGACCTCATTGATGGGCACCACCTGAACTCTCTGGACATTATCTCTATCGTGGCCGAGCTGGAGGACGCCTTTGATATCACCGTTCCCACCGTGGAAGTCATTCCCCACAACTTCAACTCCGCCCAAAACCTCTGGGCTATGATTCAACGTCTCCAAGAGGAGGGATAACATGGCCTCCTACTTCTCCCCCCAGTACCTGGCCGTCCTGCTCCCTGCTACGGTGGGGCTCTATGCCATCACACCGCAACGGGCGCGCCGCGTGATCCTGCTGCTGGCCAGCTATGCGTTCTTCTGGGCGGTGAGCGGGTCGCTGATTGTCTATTTACTCTTTTCCACTCTGTCCATTCACCACCTGGGGCTGTGGTTGGAACTGACCGCACGCAACGGGAAGGAAAAGCTGGCACTGGCGGAGTCGGACCAACGGAAAGCCATCCGTGCTGGCATTCAGCGGCAACAGCGGGGCATCATCCTGCTGGCGGTGGTCATTCACATCGGCCTGCTCCTCACCCTCAAGTACAGCCACTTCTTCCTCAGCAACGGAAACGCCCTGCTGCGCTTCCTCCACATGCCCGCCATTCTTCCGGTCCCCTCCTTCTTGCTCCCCATCGGCATCTCCTTCTACACCCTCCAGGCTGTGTCCTACCTGATTGACGTGTATCGGGGCAAGATTCAGGCCGACCACAATCTCTTCCGCCTGGCTCTGTTCCTGGGCTTCTTCCCCCAGATGATGGAGGGCCCCATTTGCCGCTATGAGCAGACCGCCCAGCGGCTGTGGGAGGCGCCCCCCATGTGCTGGAACAACTTCCTGCTGGGTGGTCAGCGCATCCTGTGGGGCATCATCAAGAAGATGGTGGTGGCGGACCGACTGAACATCTTCATTCTCAACGTCTTTTCCGACTACGACCAGTACAACGGCTCCATCATCGCCGTGGCAGCCATCTGCTACACCATTCAGCTGTACATGGACTTCTCCGGCACCATCGACGTGGCTCTGGGCAGCGCCCAGCTCTTCGGGGTCGCCCTGCCGGAAAACTTCCAGCGTCCCTTCTTCTCCCGCACCATCTCGGAGTTCTGGCAGCGGTGGCACATCACCCTGGGCACCTGGTTCAAGGACTACATCTTCTACCCGGTGAGCATGTCCAAGCCCATGAAGAAGCTCACCTCCAAGGCCAGAAAGCGCTTCGGCCCCCGTTACGGCCCCATCCTCACCAGCAGCGTGGCGCTGTTGTGTGTCTGGCTGTGTAACGGCCTATGGCACGGTTCGGCCTGGAACTACATCTTCTTCGGCCTGTACCATTTCGCCCTGATCTTTGCTGGAAATCTGGTGCAACCTCTGGTCCTCACCGTCACCGAGCGGCTCCACATTGACCGCAACCACATCGCTTACCGGCTCATGCAGACCCTTAGAACCTGTGTGCTGGTGTGCATCGGTGAGCTGTTCTTCCGGGCGGAGGGCCTGAAGAACGGCCTGAAAATGGCCTGGCGCATAGTGACCGACTGGTCCTTCTCTCCCATCCTCAAGGGCAACCTCTTTGCCTACGGCATTGACGGCCCCGACACCGTTCTGGTGGCGCTCTTCCTGGTATTTCTGCTGGTTGTGGGCATTATGCAGGAGCGGGGCGTCAAGTTGGGTGAGACCCTGGTGTCCAAGTCCTGGCCGGTGCGCATTGCCGTGTATTATGCGGCCATCTGCTTCCTGGTCATCTTCGGTGCCTACGGTATCGGCTACATCCCTGTTGACCCCATCTATGCAGGCTTTTAATCGGAGGTAATCTCATGGTAAAAATCGCAAAAACCCTCTTGGGCCTTGCCGCCTTTGCCCTGGGGCTTCTGGTAATCCTCTACGGCCTGTCCTTTCTCTTCATTCCCAAGAACAACACCAAGGACGCCGGTATGGAAGAGGTCATCGCCAACGGCATTCAGGGAGAACCCGAAAATTCCATTGACGTGGTAGTGGTGGGAGACAGCGAGTCTTACTTCTCCATCTCCCCCCTGCTCATTTGGAAAGACACCGGATACACCAGCTACGTATGCGGCAGCGGCCGCCAGTATCTCTCCTACAGCAAGACCCTGTTGGAGCGTGCTTTTGAGACCCAGTCCCCCAAGCTGGTGATTCTGGAAACCCTGTGTATCTACCGTCAAATTCCGGCTAAAACCGTGGTGATGGATGAGGTATCCCGGTACCTGCCCATCCTCCGCTACCACGACCGCTGGAAGACCATGACCCGGGAGGATTTCAGCCCCACCGACGGCAACAGCTACACCACGCCCTATAAGGGATACCGCCTGAGCAGTGCAGCCAGCAGTGCAGATGCCACCAACTACATGGCCTACACGGATAAAACTGCATCCATTCCCGTGCTCAATCGGCTGTTGGTGGAGCAGATTCAGGAGCTGTGTGAGGAACACGGCGCCAAACTGCTGCTGCTGAGTACCCCCAGCACCGTCAACTGGAACTACCAGCGCCACAACGGCATTCAGGAGCTGGCAGACGAGCTGGGCCTGGAGTACATCGACCTGAACACCAAGACCCAGGAGGTCCCCATCGACTGGTCCAAGGACACCTTTGACCGGGGCGACCACTTGAATCACACCGGAACGGTCAAGGTCTCTCAATTCCTGGCCAAATACCTGGAAGGGACCCAGATGTTCTCTGATCGCCGGGGAGACAGCAAATATGCCAGCTGGAACACCCTCCTTCAAGATTACGAGGCGGAAGTGGCCAAAGCTTCCTAAACACACAAATGTCCTCCTGCATTGGCAGGAGGACATTTGTGCGTGTCGAAAAAGTTCGACACGCTTCTCGAAAATGCCAGCATTTTCTCGAGAAGTTGCAGCCCGCTGCATGCAGCCTTGGGTCAAAGGGCGACCCAAGACCACACTGGCGGGCTGAGAAGTGTTTTTTCCGATGCGCATGTCCCCGAAAAAAACAGATTTTGATTTATTTTCCCGCCCCCGGGCGGGAAAACTCTGCCGAGGGCTTTTTATGGTGCAAGACGATGTATTTTTCTTGCATGAATATGAGGTTATTGACAGCCTGTCCTTTTCTGCAAAAATCCCCTGTCGTTTTAGACAGGGGATTTGAATTACCGCCGGCTTCTGGAACCCAGAAAGCGCAGGAGATACAAAAACAGGTTGATGAAATCCAAATACAGCTGGAGAGCGGAGTAAATCGAGGCCCGCTCCAGCAGCGCCACATCATGGCTGAAATACTCGTAGTTCTTCTTGATCTTCTGGGTGTCATAGGCGGTGGCACACAGGAAAATCACAAGCCCCACCATACACACCAGTCGATCCATCGCACGGATATCAAAGAGCATCAGCACCAAACCGCTGATGACCAGGAAGATGAGCCCGCCAAAAATCAGAGGACGCAGACGGGACAGGTCCGTGTGGGTAAATCGGCCATACAGGGCAAAGCCACCGAAAAACAGGGCGGTCAACCCAAAGACCAAAATCAACGCCGCCACATCAAAGGCCACAAAATAGACGGAGAACACCACGCCATTGAGAATGGAGTAGATGAAAAACAGGCCTCTGCTCACATGCACCGACTGCTTATGCAGGCGGGCGGAGAAGACCAAAACCACGGCGATTTCCGCCACCAGCAGTATCATCAAAATGGAGGGCGTAGTCATCAGCAGCCGAATCACCAGGCCGCTGGCGGCCATGTACCAGGCCAGCGCAAAGGTAACCATAAGCCCCAAGAACATCCAGCCAAAGGTGCGGGACATATAGAGATTGAGGGTCAGCCCTCCGGCTGCATAGCTGCTGTCAAATTCGCCAGGGTTAAAAGAACCATACTGTTTCATATCAGGTCTCCCGATCCACTTGTTTCATGGTTTTCAAATTTCCAATTTTCAAACTGCGGCGATCCAGCTCGGCCATCACATCCTCCAGAGGGATGTTCTGCTGGGCCATCATCACCATCAGGTGATAGATGAGGTCGGAAATCTCGCCCACGGTGTCCTCTTTGACTCCGTTTTTGGCGGCGATGATGGTCTCCGCACACTCCTCCCCCACCTTTTTGAGAATCTTATCCAGCCCCTTGTCAAACAGGTAGCAGGTATAGGAGCCCTCCTGGGGATTGGACCTACGGTCCAGAACCACCGAGTACAGGCTCTGCATAGTATCGTTCATGGGAATCCTCTCCTTATCGTATTCCATGGTACAGGTTGATTATACCTCGATTTCCCGGAAAAAACAACTGGTGGCCCCGGTGTGACAGGTGGGGCCTTTAGGGGTACACAGATACAGCAGGGTATCGGTATCGCAGTCGGTAAAAATCTCGTTGACATAGAGGAAGTGCCCGCTGCTCTCCCCCTTATTCCACAGCTTCTGGCGGCTGCGGCTCCAGAACCAGGCGGTTTTGGTCTCCAAAGTCTTCTCCACCGCCTCCCGGTTGGTAAAGCCCAGCATCAGCACCTGGCGGCTGTCCGAATCCTGGATGATCACCGGGATAAGGTCTGACTTTTGAAAGAGCAAATCCAGATCAAACATGGCCCTCTCCCCTCTCTCGCACCGGGATATTCTGCTCCCGGAGGTATTCTTTCACCTGGGGGACAGTAAGCTCTCCAAAGTGGAACAGGCTGGCCGCCAAGGCGGCGTCGCACCCGGTCTCCTCAAAGACCTGAGCGAAGTGGCTCAGCTCCCCACAGCCTCCTGAGGCAATCACCGGGATGGTCACGGCGCTGGTCACCGCCCGGGTCAACTCCAGGTCGAACCCCGCCTTGGTGCCATCGGCGTCCATGGAAGTGAGGAGGATTTCTCCCGCTCCCAGCTTCTGGCCCCGCTTGGCCCACTCCACGGCGTCCAGCCCGGTAGGAATGCGGCCACCCGCCACCACCACCTCAAACCAGCCCTCTTCTCGACGCTTGGCATCAATGGCCAGCACCACGCACTGAGAGCCGAAGAGCTGGGCGGCGTCGGCTATGAGCTGAGGATTTTTCACCGCCGAGGAGTTGACGGAAATCTTGTCCGCCCCGGCCCGCAGCAGGCGGCGGAAATCCTCCACCGTGCGGATGCCGCCCCCCACAGTGAGGGGGACAAACACCTGGCTGGCGGTGCGCTCTACCACGTCCTCTACGGTGTCCCGGGCATCGCTGGTGGCGGTGATGTCCAAAAAGACGATCTCATCCGCCCCCTGGTCGGAGTAGTACCGGGCCAGTTCCACCGGGTCCCCGGCGTCTCGGATGTTGACGAAGTTGATTCCCTTTACCACCCGTCCGTCCCGGACGTCCAGGCAGGGGATGATGCGTTTGGCTAGCATTGGGCTCCACCGTCCTTCACCGCCTGGGCCAGATCGATGGCCCCGGCGTAGTAGGCCTTGCCAATGATGGCCCCGTATACCCCCAGGCGCTCCAGGTCCACGATATCCTGGTTGCAGGACACGCCACCGGAGGCAATGAGCTGGCAAGACACCGCTTTCTGTAGCTGTTGCAGGCGGCCAAAAGAGGGGCCAGACAGCATACCATCCGTCTCAATGTCCGTAAAGATGATTCTCTTTACACCAAGTTTCTCCATCTGCTTTGCAAAGTCCAGATAGTCCAGCCCGGAGTCCACCTCCCAGCCGGCGGTTTTCACCTTGCCGTCCCGGGCGTCAATGCCCACAGCGATGCGGTCGGCCCCATAGGTGGCGATGGCCTGGGCCACCAGCTCCGGATTGGAGACTGCTGCGGACCCGATCACCGCCCGGGTCACTCCCAAGTCAAACACGGCTTTCAGGTCTTCCATGGAGCGGATGCCGCCCCCCAGCTCCACCTGGAACCCCAGGGCTGCCACCGCCTGTACCAGCTGGCCATTGCGGCGCACGCCGTCCCGGGCCCCATCCAGGTCCACCATGTGAATCCAGGTTGCCCCGGCCTCCTGAAAGGCCCGGGCCACCGTCACCGGGTCGGTGGCCACCTGGTGCACCGTGTCAAAGCTACCTTTGTAGAGCCGTACCACGGCCCCATCCTTCAAATCAATGGCTGGTAATATGATCATGGGTTCATCGCTCCAAAATTCTTTAGGATTTCCAGGCCCACATCCCCGCTCTTCTCCGGGTGGAACTGGGTGCCGAAAAAGTTGCCGTTTTGCACGGCGGCCACCACCTCCATGCCGTAGTCCGTGGAGGCGATCACCTGGCTGGGATCGGCTGCCCGTCCAGAAAAGGAGTGGACAAAGTACACCCACGCCCCTTCCCTCAGCCCTCGGAACAGGGGCGAGGGGTTGGGAAAGGACAGACTGTTCCAGCCGATGTGGGGCAGCTTGTAGGTGGTCTCCATGCGCTGGACCGTGCCGGGGATCACCCCCAGGCCGGAACAGGTCTCCCCTTCCTCTCCCTGGGCAAAGAGCAGCTGCATGCCCAAGCAGATGCCCAGCACCGGCTTGTCCTGTCCCATGCGGACAATGGCCCGGTCCAACCCAGTTTGGCGGAGCTTGCGGGCGGCGTCCGGGAATGCCCCCACGCCGGGAAGCAGAATGGAATTGGCCCGCTCCAGCTCCTTGGGGTCTCCGGTGATGCGGTTGTCAAGACCCACGTAGGTCAGGGCGTTGGAGACGCTTTTCAGGTTCCCCACCCCGTAGTCTACAATGGCGGTATAGCTCATAGCGCTTCCTCGTTTCTCTAGAGTACCCCTTTGGTGGAGGTCACACCGCTGCCCACCACCTGGGCGGCCTCCTTCAGGGCCATGCCCAGGGATTTGTACAAGGCCTCGGTGATGTGGTGGGCGTTGTCCCCGTACTCGCAGGTCTGGTGGAGGGTAATGCCGCCGTGGACGGCGAAGGCCTGCATAAATTCCTTAGTCAGACAGCTGTCATAACCCCCGATCATGGGCTGGGGCATGTTCGCCTGGAACACCAGATAGGGGCGGTTGGAGCAGTCCAGCACCGTGCGGCACAGGGCCTCGTCCATGGGCACATAGGCGGTGCCGAACCGGTGGATGCCCACCTTATCCCCCAGGGCCTGGCGGAAGGCCTGGCCCAGTACGATGCCCGTGTCCTCCACCGTGTGGTGGCCGTCCACATACAGGTCCCCCTCCACCCGGAGGGTGAGCCCCCACCCGGCGTAAAAGGCCAGGGCAGTGAGCATATGGTCAAAAAATCCAATACCCGTGGACACGGACACCGCGCCCCCCTCCAGGCAGAGGGAGAGGGAGATGTCCGTCTCCTTGGTCTTTCGGCTGATGTCTGCGCATCTCATGGGTCAGCCCTCCTCTGCAAAGCGCACCTGGATGGAGTTGGCGTGGGCGGTGAGGTGCTCGGACTGGGCCAGGGTAATGATCTCGTCCTTCACCCGCTCCAGGTCCTCCCGGCCATACTCCAGCACGCTGGTCTTTTTCACAAAAGAGTCCACCGACAAGGGGGAGAAGAACCGGGCGGTGCCACTGGTGGGCAGCACGTGGTCCGGCCCTGCCATGTAGTCCCCCAGAGGCTCCGGGGTATTGCCCCCCAGGAAGATAGCTCCAGCGTTGTGTACCAGCTCCAGCACCCGGCGGGGGTCTTGGGTGACAATCTCCATGTGCTCCGGGGCCACCTGATCGGCCAGTCTGGCACAGGTGTCCAAGTCAGGGCAGACAATGGCGCAGCCGAAGTCCCGCAGGGACTGCTCCATGATCTCCCGGCGGCTTAAATAGCCCAGCTGGCGGGTGATCTCTTTCTGTACCGCCTGGGCCAGCTCCATGCTGTCGGTGAGGAGCACTGCCGAGGCCAGGGGGTCGTGCTCGGCCTGGCTAAGCAGGTCGGCGGCCATGTGGCAGGGGTTGGCGGTCTTGTCGGCAATCACCAGCACCTCGGAGGGACCCGCCACCATGTCAATGTCCAGGTTGCCGTAGGCCATGCGTTTGGCCTCCGCCACAAATGCGTTGCCCGGTCCCACCAGCTTGTCCACCCGAGGGATAAAGCCCGCCCCATAGGTGAGGGCGGCCACGGCCTGAGCACCACCCACAGCGATGCATCGGTCCACACCTGCCACCCAGGCGGCGGCCAGCACCACATCGCTGAGGTTTTCCGTGGGAGGGGTGACCATGATAACCTCTTCCACCCCCGCCACCTTGGCAGGAATCACATTCATGAGCACCGAGCTGGGGTAGGCAGCACGGCCACCGGGGACATACACCCCCACCCGCTGCAAGGGGCGGACCAGCCGCCCCACCTTGCCCCCGCTGGGGCTGTCCCACAGACGAAGGCCCATCTGCACCTCGCTCAACAGCTCCTGCTGATAGGCCCGGATGTGCTGGGCGCTGCGCTGGAGGGCAGTCAGCAGGTCCGGGGCAATCCGCCCCGCCGCCTGTTCCAGCTCCTCCATGGACACCTCGCGGGGCGGGTTTTGGTCAAATTTCACGGAGTACTCCTCCACCGCATCGTAACCCCTGGCCCGCACATCCTCCATAATAGCCGCCACACTGCGCTGAATCTCCGCCCCCGTCTGTGCGGCACGGGAGCGCATGGACGCCAATTTTTCCTGTTCACGGCCTTCTCCGGCCACCACCAATTCCAACATATCCGTCTCCCCTTTTCTCTCAAGTGCCGGACAGGTTAGCCTGGCACTGCTGAATGAAATCTAAAATCTCCTGTTTGTGCAGCTTCATGCTGGCGGTATTCACAATGAGCCGGGCAGACACCTGGGCCACATCCTCGATGGGGGTGAGGCCGTTCTCTTTCAGGGTGGCCCCCGTCTCCACGATATCCACGATGCCGTCAGCCAGCCCCAAAATGGGAGCCAGCTCCACGCTGCCCTCAATTTTGATGATGTCCACGTCCATCCCTTTGCGCTCAAAGAAGGCACGGGTGACGGCGGGGTACTTGGAAGCCACCCGGCGGGTCTTATAGGTGGCGTAGAAGTCGGTGCCCTCTTTCACGGCCAGGGTAAACCGACACCGCCCAAAGCCCAGGTCCAGAACCTCGTAGAAGGCGCCCCCCTTTTCCAGAATGGTGTCCTTGCCCACAATACCCAAATCACACACCCCGTGCTCCACATAGGTGATGACATCGGGGGCCTTGGCCAGCACTGCATCCAAGGGGTAGTTGGGTACCGAGTGGATGAGCCGCCGCCCTGGGTGCCGGATGGGGGTGCAGTCCAGCCCCATCTTCTCAAATAGCTCCACCGATTTGTCTTGCAGACGCCCCTTGGTCAGGGCGATTCTCAGTCGCTGACTCATACCTCCAACCACCTCTCTCCGGAATTGTCCAGGCACAGCACTTGCAAGGCACCCTTCTCACTGGCCAAATTCATGGTGCTGGACAGGGTGCGGCAAGGGGACAGCTCACAGGTGCCGGCGGGCAGGCGGTCCATGACCTCCAGTGCCCGTCCCAGCATGCCGCTCTCATAGTGGATGACGGTGCGCAACTGGGGCACCTCCACCTCCAGGCAGCCGCCCACAGCGTCCACGTCCACGGCAAAGCCCGTGGCCTCTGCCCGTCTGCCGAACAGCTCCACCAGGTTGTCGTATCTGCCACCGGACAGCACCGGGGCCCCTGCCCCGTTGGCGTAGCCTCGGAACACCACGCCCGTATAGTAGTCAATCTGATGGACCAGACCCAGATCAAATTGCACCCAGTCGCCATACCCCGCCTGGCACAGCTCCCGGTACAAAAGCTCCAGATAGTCCAGGCTGGTACACGCCCCGGCCAGCGTCCGGGCCTCCTCCAGCACCTCTGCCCCGCCGAACAGGTACGGCAGACGGCGGAGGGCGGCACAATCGGGTTGGGCGGAATAGGGCTCCAGGAAGTCGTTGAGGACGGCGTAGTTCTTGCCCTCAATGAGCAGCCGCATCCGCTCCTGCTCCTCCTGGGGCATGTTCATGCGGCTGGCCAGGTCCTGATAAAAGCCCACATGGCCCACCTCGATGTGGAATCCGCTGAGGCCACAGGCCCGCAGGGCATCCACCGCCAGGGTAATCATCTCCAGGTCCGCTTTCATTCCCGTGGCACCCAGCATTTCCACGCCACACTGGGCAATCTCGCTGCTGCCGCCCTCGTGGGCATTCCCAGAGCGGAACACGGTCTGATCGTAGTACAGCCGCTGGGGCAGCGGCAGGGTCTTCAGCTTGGTGGCCGCCAGCCGGGCAATGGGGGTGGTGGTGTCCGGGCGCATGACCATGATTTTTCCCGAACGGTCAATGATTTTCAGCATGGTCTCCTGGGGCAACGGGCTCCCCGAGTGGACAAACAGGTCATAAAACTCCACCTCGGGAGTGATGACCTCTGCATAGCCCCGGCGGCGGAACAAGTCCACCAGGGCACTCTGCACCTGACGCCGCTCCAGGCACTCGGCAAAGAGCCGGTCCCGGGTCCCCTCAGGGGTATTGAAGTGTATGTTCATGGTGTTTCCAGCCTTTCTTTAGCTCGCTAGTGTAGTGAATATACCACAGAATCGACCGATTGTCAACGGGGGGTATGACAAAGCCCCCTTGTGCAGGGGGCTTATATCATAGATCAAAAGAAAGAGAACTGGCTGCTATCCGGCAGGTCGCCAAAGGCCCCCGCCTCTTTCAACTGTTGCAGATGGGTGTTGGACACCTTGGTACAGGCCAGGGAGAACTCTTCAATGGAGATGAAGGTCTTCCCCTTCCGCTTCTCCATGATGTCCCAGCCCACGGTTTCACCCAGGCCAGCCACCGAGGTAAAGGGAGGGATAAGGGCGTTGCGCTCCTCGTCCACCAGGAAGTTGATGGCGTGGGAGCGGGAGATATCCATGCGGGCGAAGGTGAGGCCACGGAGGTAGAACTCGTAGCACACTTCCAAGGTCACCAGCATGTCCTCTTCCACCGCAGAGGGGCGGTCCGCCTTATCCTTGGCGTTTTTCTTGGCCTGAATCTCCTTCATCTTCTGCTTGACCACCTCAATGCCTCGGCACATGTACTTCTCATCAAAGGCCTTGGCACGGATGGAGAAGTAGGCGGCGTAGAACGCCAGGGGCCGATGCACCTTATACCAGGCGATGCGGAAGGCCATCATCACGTAGGCCACAGCGTGGGCCTTGGGGAACAGGTAGGCGATCTTCTTACAGGAGTCAATGTACCACTGGGGCACCCCGTGCTCCTTCATCTCGTCCTCAGCCCCCTCGGGCAGACCTCTGCCCTTTCGCACCGACTCCATGATCTTAAAGGCCCGGGTGTCCTTAAAGCCCTTGGAGATGAGGAAGATCATAATATCGTCACGACAGCCGATGGCCTCGTTAACCTGGGCGGTGCCAGACGTAATGAGGTCCTTGGCGTTGCCCAGCCACACGTCGGTGCCGTGGGAGAAGCCAGACAGACGCACCAGAATATCGAATTGGTTGGGGTGTGTGTCCTCCAGCATACCACGCACGAAGGAGGTACCGAACTCGGGGATGGCCACCGCTCCGGTGGGGCCCAGGATGGGGTCATCCATAAAGCCCAGTTTCTCCGATGTGGTGAACAGACTCATGGTGTCCGGGTCGTCCAAGGGAATTTTCTGGGGGTCCACCTTGGTGATGTCCTGGAGCATACGAATCATGGACGGGTCATCGTGGCCCAGCATGTCCAGCTTCAAGAGGTTGGACTCCATGGAGTGATATTCGAAATGGGTGGTAATGATGTCCGAGTCCTTATCGTCTGCCGGGTGCTGCACCGGGCAGAAGTCGTAGATCTCCTTGTCCTGGGGGATAACCACCATGCCGCCGGGGTGTTGTCCGGTGGTGCGCTTGACCCCCATACACCCACGGGCCAGGCGCAGTACCTCGGCAAAGGGCACGTTGTAGCGGCCCACCCGCTCCAGGTACTTGCGCACATAGCCGATGGCGGTTTTCTCTGCCACCGTGCCGATGGTGCCCGCTCGGAACACGTGGTTGCTGCCGAAGAGCTCAAAGGTATACTTGTGGGCGCTGGACTGGTACTCGCCGGAGAAGTTCAGGTCGATATCTGGCACCTTGTCGCCGCCGAAGCCCAGGAAGGTCTCAAAGGGGATGTTGAAGCCGTCCTTGGCGTAGTCCGCCCCGCACACCGGGCACTTCATGTCCGGCATATCGGCGCCGCAGCCATAGCCGTGCTCTACGGCGTAGTCGAAGTCGGAGTGCTTACAGTTGGGGCAGCGGTAGTGGGCGGGCAGCGAGTTCACCTCGGTGATGCCCGACATGAAGGCCACCAGGGACGAGCCCACCGAACCACGAGAGCCCACCAGGTAGCCGTGCTCCAGGGAATTCTGCACCAGCTTCTGGGCGGACATGTAGATGACGTCGTAGTGACAGCCGATGATATCTTTCAGCTCAGCGTTGATACGGTCCACCACGATCTGGGGCGGGTTCTCCCCATACAGGGCGTGAGCCTTACCCCACACCAGGTCCTTCAGCTCGCCCTCGGAGTTTTCCAGCTTGGGGGTAAACAGGCCGTCGGGCAGAGGCCGCACGTTGTCGCACCAGGAGGCCACCAGAGCCGGGCTCTCTATAACCACCTCATGGGCGGTCTCTGCCCCCAGATAGGCAAACTCTTTCAGCATCTCGTCAGTGGTGCGGAAATACAGGGGGTTCTCGCTGTCGGCGTCGTCAAACTCCTTGGCAGCCAGAAGGATGTGGCGGTAAATTTCCTCCTCCGGGTCGGTAAAGTGGACGTCGCCCGTGGCGCACACTGGCTTGCCCAGCTTGTGGCCCAGCTCCACGATCTTCCGGTTAAAGTTGCGCAGGTCCTCTAGAGACTGGGCAATGCGTCGTCCCTCCTTGTCCGGCCGGAGCATGTAGGCGTTGTTGGACAGGGGCTGAATCTCCAGATAGTCATACCAGGAGGCAATGCGCTCCAGCTCCCGGTCGTCCTTGCCATCCACCACCGCCCGGAACAGCTCTCCCGCCTCACAGGCAGAGCCCACAATGAGCCCTTCCCGGTTCTCATTGATGATGGACTTGGGCATGATGGGAAAGCGATTGAAGTGCTCCAGATGGGACAGGGACACCAGCTTGTAGAGGTTGCGCAGGCCGGTCTGGTTCTTGGCCAGCAATATGAGGTGGTTGGCGCTGCGGCGTCCCCGTCCGCCCCGCTTCTTCCCTGCCAAGGCCCCGTTGATCTGGGACACTCGCTCCACCCCCAGTTCCCGGAGCATGGGAATCATGGCGGCGAAAATCTGACCGCAGATGGCGGCGTCATCGTCTGCCCGGTGGTGGTGGAAGGGAGGCAGTCCCAGGTGGGTGGACACGGTGTCCAGCTTGTGGTTGTTCAGCTGAGGGCACAGGTACTGGGCCAAAATGAGGGTATCAAAATAGAGGGGGTCAAACTCCCGGCCTGCTCTCTGGCAGTAGGCCCGGACAAAGCCGGTATCAAACTCCGCATTGTGGGCCACCAGGGGGGTATCCCCAGCCCAAGCCAGGAAATCGGCCACCGCCTGGGCGGGCTTGGGGGCGCCCCGCACCATCTCGTCGGTGATGCTGGTCAGAGACACCGTCTTGGGGCTCAAGGGGTGGCCGGGATCTGCAAAGGTGGAATAGTGCTCCAGCACCTCCGCCCCCCGCATGCGCACAGCGCCAATTTCAATGATGGCATCCGTGTTGGGGTCCAGTCCGGTGGTCTCCAGGTCGAAGGCGATAAACTCCCCATCCAGAGGCATGTCCCCGGGGCCGTGCACCGACACCCGCTCGTCCACGTCATTTTGATAGTAGGCCTCCACGCCGTAGAGCACCTTAATTTTCTCCCCTCGGCCCGAGGCGTTGTAGGCATCGGGGAAGGACTGCACCACTCCGTGGTCGGTGATGGCGATGGCGGGATGTCCCCACTCGATGGCCCGCTTGACAATGGCTTTGCCATCGCACAGGGCGTCCATCATGGACATCTTGGTGTGGAGGTGGAGCTCGATGCGCTTCTCCTCGGCGGTGTCCTTGCGCCCCTCGGGCATGGGCACCTCGTTGATGCCGTAGGGCTCCAGCACCATGTCGTTTTCGAAGCGGCTCACGTTCAGCCGCCCCTGGACCTGGACCCGCTGGCCCTTTTTGATGCCCTTGACGATGGGGTTGGCCACCTCTCCCTCCAGGAACTGATTGACCCGGATGGAGCCGGTGTTGTCGGTGATGTCAAAGCAGATCACCCACGCCTTGCGCTTGGGCAGTTCCCGGTGCTCTACGTTGAACACGGTGCCCTCCACCAATACGCTGCCCATATCCAATTGCAGCTCTCCCAGGGGCACCGGCTTTTTCTTGCCGTTGATCTTGCCGTAGAGCTGCTTGACCTTGGGCTTACCGTGGCCGCCGCCGGGCATGCTCTGATTGAGCACCTTGCGGCGCATGGCCTCCAGCTGGGCGTACAGGTCCCCACCCGGGGCGGGCTGCGGTGCCGCTGGGGGCGTCTCCACCGCCACCGGGGCAGGCTGCACCTCCGCCTGGGCGGCATGGAACTCCACCGCCGCCTGGTGCAGGTGGAAGGCCCGGGCCAGGCTCTGCTGGACCTGATCCACCAGGTTGGGGGCCAATTGCTCCCCCTCCAGCTCCACCGTCATGGTGCGGGCCTGGCGATTCACCTTCACCCGGGTGGGGTAGGCTGCAAAAGAAGTCAATACCCCTTCGGGGAAGGGGTATTGACCAAAGGTCTCTTGAAATGTCACTTGCTTGTCTGACATGAAATGTACTCCTTGTCACAGGGTATCAATAAGGGCCATGAGACGGGGAATGAGCTGGTCCTCCGGGACCTTGTCCACAATCTCCCCATGGAGGAAGAGCACGCCCTCCCCCTTGCCTCCGGCGATGCCCACGTCGGCGTGGCGGGCCTCTCCAGGTCCGTTGACCACACACCCCATCACAGCCACGGTGATGGGCTTGTCCACGCCCTTCAAAAGCTCCTCCACCTTGTGGGCCATGGGGATAAGGTCGATCTGGGTCCGGCCACAGGTGGGACAGGAGATGAGCTCCGGGCCGTCCTTACGCAGGCCCACCGCCTTGAGAATCTTCTTGGCCAGCACGATCTCCTCCACCGGGTCGGCGGTGAGGGTGACCCGGAAGGTGTCACCGATGCCCAGGCCCAACAGGCCGCCAATGCCAGCGGCGGACTTGATGGAGCCGATCTCGGCAGTGCCCGCCTCGGTGACGCCCAGGTGCAGGGGGAAGTCATACTTCTGGGCCATGAGCTGATAGGCCCGCATGGTGGTGGGCACCGAGGAGGACTTCATGGAGATGCAGATGTCCTCAAAGCCGTACTTCTCCAGCAGGGCCACGTGGCCCAGGGCACTCTCCACCAGGGCCTCTGGGGTGGGGCCGCCGTATTTCTCCAGCAGGGGCTTCTCCA
This sequence comes from Pseudoflavonifractor sp. An176, assembly GCF_002160435.1. Classification (NCBI taxonomy): domain Bacteria; kingdom Bacillati; phylum Bacillota; class Clostridia; order Eubacteriales; family Oscillospiraceae; genus Pseudoflavonifractor; species Pseudoflavonifractor sp. An176. The sequence goes on from NZ_NFKO01000008.1 coordinate 57,846, forward strand.
GAGAGCCGCCGTTGACGCCGATGCGGATGGGGATGCCCCGCTCCTTGCAGGCTTTGGCCACCGCTTCCACCCGGTCTTCCCCGCCAATGTTGCCGGGGTTGATGCGGATTTTATCAATGCCCCCCTCCACAGCGGTGAGGGCCAGCCGATAGTCGAAGTGGATGTCCGCCACCAGGGGCAGCGGGCTGCCCGCCTTCAAAGCGGCCACCGCCTGGGCGGCCCGCTCATCGGGGACGGCCACCCGGACGATCTCACAGCCAGCTGCCGCCAGGGCCCGAATCTGGGCCAGGGTGGCCTCCACGTCATGGGTGGGGGTGTTGGTCATGGATTGAATGGAGACGGGGGCGCCGCCTCCGATGGCGACGTTCCCCACATGAATTTGTCGCGTCATGCAAGGTCACTTCCTTTACAGTATTTACACCACAATTTTCCACACATCCTGGAAGGCGATGAGGAGCATCACCACCAGCAGCAGCACCAGGACCACAGCATGGATATACCCCTCCAGCCGCTGGGGGATATGTCGCCGGAAGAAGAGGTACGAAATGGCGTTGAGCAGCACAAACAGCACTCGCCCGCCGTCCAAAGCGGGAATGGGCAGCATGTTCATCACAGCCAGGTTGACCGCAATGAGCGCCATGATATAGAACACATTCTGGACGCCTACCAAAATGGAGTCGGACTGGGTGCCTACCTCAGACACCACGTCCACCACGCCGATGACGCCAGACATCTGGTCCACGCCCACGCGGCCGGTGACCAAGTCGCCCAGGCTCATCCAGACGATGCGCACAAAGTCAAAGGTCTGGGCGGTGGCCAGTTTCACCCTGCCCCAGATGGACAGATCGTCTACCTGCTCAAAGATCAGGCCAAACCCATAGGCGTCTTGACCGTCATACTGGTATTCAAAGCGCTCCATGGGCAGATCTTTGAGTACCACTTTCTCCCCGTCTCGCCGTACCGTCAGATCGATGCCATTGCCATCGTTGCGGGAGAGGAACGTGAGCACATCCTCATAGACCCAGATACCGTGGCCATCCACGGAGAGGATTTCATCCCCCACCATGAGCCCCGACTCCCCTTGCAGCTGGAATCCGTCGGCCAGCTGGGTAATCACCGGCACCCGCACTTGGGTCACTCCCATATACAGCACCAGGACGATGACCAGGCCCATGAGGAAGTTCATGAACGAGCCCGCACACAGGACGATGATTTTTTTCCAGGCGGGCTGGATGCTGAAGGCCCGCTCGTCCCCGGTGGCCTCGTCCTCCCCTTCCATGGCGCAGTAGCCGCCGACGGGGAAGGCCCGCAGGGAGTACTGGGTCTCGCCACGGGTACGGCTCCACAGCGCCGGACCCATACCGATGGCAAATTCATTCACTCGGATTCCCAACAGCTTGGCAGTGATGAAGTGCCCGAACTCGTGAATGGCAATCATCACGCCGAAGATGAGAATTGCCAAGAGAATAAAGAAGATTCGCTCCAAAGATATTCACCTCAAATTAACAAGTCACGGACTGCCTGCCGGGCGGCACGGTCTGCCTCCAGCACGTCCTCCAGGGTGTCGGCGGGTTTGGACGCCACCCGCTCCAACGCGCCCTCTACCAGCCGGGCAATGTCCAGGAAGGAGATCTTCTCCTCCAGGAACAGCTCCACTGCCACCTCGTTGGCCCCGTTGAGAATGGCCGTCGAGGTGCCGCCCTTCTGGGCGCACTCCAGAGCCAATCCCAGGCACCGGAAGGTGTCCGGGTCGGGCTTGGCAAAGGTCAGGGGCGGACAGGTGAGCAGGTCCAGCGGGGTGGCCGGACCAGGCGTGCGCTCCGGCCAGGTCAAAGCGTACTGGATGGGCACCCGCATGTCTGCTGTGCCCAGCTGGGCCAGAATGGCCCCGTCGTTGAACTCCACCAGAGAGTGGATGATGCTCTCCCGGTGCACCACCACCTGAATCTGCTGGGGTGGCATGTGGTAGAGCCGCATGGCCTCGATAAACTCCAATCCCTTGTTCATCAACGTGGCGGAGTCGATGGTGATCTTGGCACCCATGGCCCAGTTGGGGTGGCGCAGCGCCTGGGCCCGGGTCACATGCTCCAGTTCCTCTCGTGTTTTTCCAAAGAAGGGGCCGCCGGAAGCGGTGATGATGAGGCGCTTCACCTCGCCCCGGTCCTTGCAGCCCTGGAGGCACTGGAAGATGGCGGAGTGCTCCGAGTCCACGGGGACGATCTCCGCCCCCTTCTCCTCTGCCCGGCGCATCACCAGGTCCCCGGCGCACACCAAGGTCTCCTTATTGGCCAGGGCAATGCGTTTGCCCTGGTCAATGGCCGCCAGAGTGGGCTCCAGTCCGGCGATCCCCACCACGGCGGTGACCACGGTGTCCGCCTGGGGCAGCGTGGCGGCCTCCATCAGGCCCTCCCGGCCTCCCACCACACGGATGGAAGTGTCGGCAAGGCGCTGTTTCAGATCCTGGGCAGCGGATTCGTCCACCGCCACCACCAGCTGGGGTTGGAACTGCCGGGCCTGCTGCTCGGCCAGCTCCACTCTGCGGTTTACCGTCAGAGCCGCCACCTGGTGGCCGCAGGCCTGGGCCACGTCCAGGGTCTGCCGACCGATGGAGCCGGTGGAGCCTAAAATGGATAAGGTTCGTTTCATGTTATCCCTCGATTTCTATATCTGGTCCAGGCCATGGTCACAGCACGGGGATGGCCTGGAGGATGAAGAGCACCACAGGGGCACAGAAAATCATACTGTCAAACCGGTCCAGCATTCCCCCATGTCCAGGGAGCAGGTGCCCATAGTCCTTGACCCCGAATTCCCGCTTGATGAAGGAGAAAGACAGATCGCCCAGCTCGGTGGCCAGAGCGCCCACCAGTCCTGAGAGCACCAAGGGCAGGAAGTTGACCGGATTGTGGCTGATGGCCTGAATGACGCCGCCGTAGGCCAGCGCATAGAGCACGCCAAAGACGAAACCGCCGATGTAGCCCTCCAGACTCTTGTTGGGGCTGACCTTGGTGATGCCCCGGTGTTTGCCAAAAAACACGCCCACAAAGTAGGCCCCTGCGTCGGTGACAAAGGCCATAAGCACCGCAAAGAGCACCCAATACTCTCCATGGTCCATCATTTTCAGCAAGACCAGAGCGGACAGGCCCAGAGGAATGAGGACACCGGAGAACAGGGTGAGCATCACATGGTAAAAGCCAATGGGTGCCGTTCCCTCGTCATAGGCCCGAATGGCGCACCAAAAGGACACGGCCATCACCACAAAGGTACACACGCTTACCGTGGTGGTTCCCTTTCCCATCCAGCAACCCAGGGGGATCAGAGCGGCAGAGAGCACCGCAACACAGGTCATCCAGGGGGAGACTTTATCCTCCCCGGCCGCCCGCAGCAGCTCAAAGGAAGCAGCGGCGGCAATGGCTGCCACCACAATGGACCAAATCAGGGGCGAGCTGGGCAGCATGGCCAGCAACAGCAGAGGGACCAACACCACTGCAACCGCAATTCGTACCAGCATCCCTTACACCCCTCCAAATCGCCGGGAGCGATTCTGAAAATCGGCAATTGCCCGCAGCAACTCCTCTTTGGTGAAGTCGGGCCACAGCACGTCGGTAAAGTAAAACTCAGAGTAGGCGGACTGCCACAGCAGGAAGTTGGAAATGCGCACCTCGCCGCTGGGACGAATCACAAGGTCCGGGTCGGGCACGCCAGCCGAATAGAGCAGATCGCCCAGAACATCCTCAGTGAGGTCCTCAGGATTCGCCTGCCCCTGCTGGCACCGACGGGCAAACTCCGTCGCCGCCCGGATGATCTCCGCCCGGCCGCCGTAGTTGAAGCAGATGTTCACCTGGCAGCCGTCATAGCCCTTGGAAATCTCCTCGGTCTGATGACACAGCTCCTGGAGTTTCGGACTCAGCGGGGACAGGTCTCCGAAAAAGGCCATTTTCACCTTGTCCTTGGCCATGGTCTCAATGGCCTCTTTGAGATACCGCTCCAACAGGCCCATGATGGAGGACACCTCATCCTCCGGCCGCTTCCAGTTCTCCGTGGAAAAGGCATACACCGTCAGGTACTCCAGCCCCAGCTCCTTGGCATAGGTGGCAATGGTGCGGAAGGTCTCCGCCCCGGCGGCGTGTCCCGCCTTGCGGGGCAGGCCCCGCTTTTTGGCCCAACGGCCGTTGCCGTCCATGATGATGGCAATATGCCGGGGCAAACGGCTCATATCTACCTGGGACGCCTGGGTTTTACGATTAAATAACGCCATATTCACGCATCCTAATCTATTTCAAAGTATGGACATTCCATCCCAAAAATACAACACAAGCGGGGCGTACCTTCGCCCCGCTGGTATTGTATGGTACAACGGTGTGGATTACACCGCCATGAGCTCCTTTTCCTTCTCCGCGGTGAGGGCGTCGATCTCCTTGCACCGCTTGTCGGTGATGGTCTGAATCTCATCCTCGTAGTCCTTGTACTGGTCCTCGGTGATCTCAGACTTCTTCTTCAAATCCTTGAAGTGCTCCATGGCATCCCGGCGGATGTTGCGGATGGCAACCTTACCGCTCTCGCCATACTTGCGCACCTGGCGGGTCAGCTCCATACGGCGCTCCTCGGTAAGCTGGGGGAAGGACAGGCGGATCACACGGCCGTCGTTTTGGGGGTTGATGCCCAGATCGGAGCACAGAATGGCCCGCTCAATCTCCTTGAGCAGGGAGCCGTCCCAGGGCTGGATGGCCAGGGTGCGGGGGTCCGGGGTGGAAATGCTGGCCACCTGCTGAATGGGGGTGGGAGTACCATAGTATTCCACCTGGATGCGGTCCAGAACACCCGCGTTGGCACGGCCAGCGCGGACACCGGCGAAATCGCTCTTGACCACCTCAATGGTCTTGACCATCTTTCCGTCAAAGGGCTTGCACAGTTCCGTCATGGTTCTTCCTCCTTAATCCTTTACAATGGTACCAATCTTCTCACCACGGGCCACGCGGAGAATGTTCTCCGGGTCCTTCAGGGCAAACAGGACCACAGGGATCTTGTTGTCCATGGACAGAGAGGTGGCTGTGGAGTCCATCACCTGCAGGTGCTGGGCCAGAATATCATCATAGGTAATGGTGTCGTACTTCACCGCATTGGGGTCCAGATTGGGGTCAGCAGAGTACACGCCGTCCACGTTCTTAGCCAGCAGGATGACATCGGCGTCAATTTCAGCGGCCCGCAGCACAGCGGCAGTGTCGGTGGAGAAGAAGGGGTTGCCGGTACCGCAACCGAAAATCACCACACGGCCCTTCTCCAGGTGCCGGATGGCACGGGAGCGGATGTAGGGCTCGGCCATGGCCCGCATCTCAATGGCGGTCTGCACCCGCACGTCCACGCCCTTCTGCTCCAGGATATCAGCCAGGGCCAGACAATTAATGGTGGTGGCCAGCATACCCATGTGGTCGGCACGGGTGCGCTCCCGCATGCCCTTGCCGTCCTTCAGGCCGCGCCAGAAGTTGCCGCCGCCCACCACGACGCCGATCTCAATCCCAGCCTTGTTGCACCGGGCAATGGCATCGCACACACTGTCAATCACATCAAAATCCAGCCCACGGCCAGCATCCCCGGCCAGAGCTTCACCACTGACCTTCAGCAGGACTCGTTTATACTTCCATTCATTCATGGGGTGATACCTCCGAATTTTGTTATCAGCCCTATTTTAATACAGAATCTCCTTCTTGCCTAGTGGGAAAATTAATTTTTTCCCAAATCTCCTGGTCTCTCCCCTGCATACCGCAAAACCCGGGGGGATACATATAGAATATAGGAGGGAATACTATGATCTGCAACATTTCTGACCTACAATATAAGGAAGTCATTGATATTGCCGACGGGACGCGGTATGGATACATCGGGGATGTGGAGATCGACGCCCAAAACGGCACAATCGAAAGCGTCATCATCTCGGGAAAACCCCGGTGGTTTGGCCTTCTGGGCCGGGAACCGGACACCGTGTTCCCCTGGTCCTCCATCACCCGATTCGGCGAGGACCTCATTTTGGTGGACGGTCGGCAGCGCCGTCAGGAGGCAAAACCGGATACCAAGCCCCGGCATCCATAAATTTATCGCAAAAAGAAGAAAAAACCACTTGCATATCCCTGGATTCTATGATAGAATTTCAGGGCATTCCGCACGGGGGCGGATTTTTCGTCATGTGCTTTCCTTTGGAAGGTTGGCGCAAGAGATGAGGCTCCCGGAGGTAGTAACTAAATTTTAGGAGGAACTAAACAATGGCAGTCGTATCTATGAAGCAGCTGCTGGAGGCCGGCGTGCACTTCGGCCACCAGACCCGTCGGTGGAACCCCAAGATGGCCACCTACATCTACACCGAGCGCAATGGTATCTATATCATTGACCTGCAGAAGACCGTGAAGAAGCTGGAGGAGGCCTACTCCTTCGTGCGTGACATCGCCGCCAACGGCCAGTCCCTGCTCTTCGTGGGCACCAAGAAGCAGGCTCAGGAGGCCATCAAGGAAGAGGCTTCCCGCTGCGGTATGTACTACGTCAACGCCCGTTGGCTGGGCGGCATGATGACCAACTTCAAGACCATGCGCACCCGCGTGGACCGTCTGAACCAGCTCAAGAAGATGCAGGAGGACGGCACCTTCGACATGCTCCCCAAGAAGGAAGTCATGAAGCTGCTGGGCGAGATCGAGAAGCTGGAGAAGTACCTGGGCGGCGTCGTGGAGATGAAGAAGCTCCCCGGTGCTCTGTTCGTGGTTGACCCCCGCAAGGAGCGCAACGCCATCAACGAGGCCCGCAAGCTGAACATCCCCATCGTGGCTATCGTGGACACCAACTGCGATCCCGACGAGATCGACTACGTGATTCCCGGCAACGATGACGCTATCCGCGCCATCAAGCTCATCTCCTCTGTCATGGCCAACGCCGTGCAGGAGGGCCGCCAGGGTGTGGACGCTGCTCCCGCCGCTGAGGCTGCTGAGGCTCCCGCTGCTGAGTAATCAGTGATTGGTTGGCGCCCGTCCCGTCGGGCGGGCGCCAATTCGTTTATTTACAAATTTGGAGGGAATATACTATGGGTATTACCGCTAAGGACGTACAGAAGCTGCGCGAAATGACCGGCGTCGGCATGATGGACTGCAAGAAGGCTCTCACCGAGGCCGAGGGCGACATGGACAAGGCCATCGAGATCCTGCGTGAGAAGGGTCTGGCTGCTTCCGCCAAGAAGGCTGGCCGTATTGCCGCCGAGGGTATGGCTTACGCCGCTGTCATCGACGGCGTGGGCGTGGTGGTCGAGGTCAACGCCGAGACCGACTTCGTGGGCAAGAACGAGAAGTTCGTCAACTTCGTCAAGGGCGTGGCCGCCACTGTGGCTGCCTGCAACCCCGCCGACCTGGACGCTCTGATGGCCTGCAAGTACGACGGCACCGACCTGACCGTCCAGGAGCAGCAGCAGGAGATGGTTCTGGTCATCGGTGAGAACATCAAGGTCCGCCGCTTTGCCCGCTTCGCTGAGGGCTTCTGCGTGCCCTACATCCACGCTGGCGGCAAGATCGGCGTGCTGGTCTCCCTGAACGTGGAGGGCGACATCGACGCCACCGAGATCGGCAAGGACGTGGCCATGCAGATCGCTGCTCTGAACCCCCGCTTCTGGGACAAGAGCCAGGTCACCGAGGACGTGCTGGCTGAGGAGAAGAAGATCATGCTGGTGCAGATGGCCAACGATCCCAAGATGGCCAACAAGCCCGACCAGGTCAAGGAGAAGATCGTGGACGGCAAGCTCAACAAGTTCTACTCCGAGAACTGCCTGCTCCAGCAGGAGTTCGTCAAGGACGGCGACATGACCGTGGAGAAGTATATTGCTTCCGCTGCCAAGGCTCTGGGCGGCACCGTCACCTTCCGTGACGCCGTGCGCTTCGAGAAGGGCGAGGGCATCGAGAAGAAGCAGGAGAACTTCGCTGAGGAGATCGCCAAGCAGCTGGCTAAGTAATTTTATTTGCCAACCTTTTTCGGGGATGCAGGTTTCACCGCCTGCATCCCCTTTTCTTTTGTGCACTTCTTTACAAACCAGCGGGAATGGATTACAATGCTATTAGAAGTATTGCATAGGAGGTGCTCTGGATGAAGCTCACATTTTTCGGTGCAGCCAAAGCCGTCACCGGCAGCTGCCACTGTGTGGAGTGCAACGGATACAAGGTGCTCATTGACTGCGGCTTGCAGCAGGGGCGGGATGAGATCGACAACACCCAGCTGGACTTCATGCCCAGCTACATTCAGGACGTCATTGTCACCCACGCCCACATTGACCACTCCGGCCGCATTCCCCTGCTCATCAAGCAGGGATTTGGCGGCAACATCTACTGCACCCGCCTCACCGCCCAACTGCTGGACATTATGCTGCGGGATTCCGCCCACATCCAAGAAAGTGATGCCAAGTGGGAAAACCAGAAGGGCCAGCGGGCCGGACGTCCCCCGGTGGAGCCCCTGTACACGCTGGCCGATGTGGAGCGCACCCTCCGCCACCTGGTGGTGTGCGAATACGGCCAGGAGATTCAAGTCAATGACGACATCAAGCTCCGCTTCACCGACGCCGGGCACCTGCTGGGCTCGGCCAGCGCCGAGCTGTGGCTGACCGAGAACGGCGAGACCAAAAAGATCGTCTTCTCCGGGGACATTGGCAACCGGGAGCAGCCCATCATCCGGGACCCCCAGTTTATCTCCGAGGCAGACTATGTGGTCACGGAGAGCACCTACGGGGACCGCCTCCACGACATGGACGTGGACCCGGACTACACCGGAGATTTGGCCGCCCTCATTGACGAGACCCTCTCCAAAGGCGGAAATGTCATCATCCCCTCCTTTGCGGTGGGCCGCACCCAGGAGCTTCTGTACTTTATGCGTGAGATGAAAGAGCAGGGCCTGGTGCGCAGCGTCCCCGATTTTCAGGTGTATGTGGACTCCCCCCTGGCTGGCGCCGCTACCCGGATTTTCTCCGGCGATCTCCACGGATATCTGGACGAAGAGGCCATTGAGGCCCTGAAGGGTGGCGCCCTGTTCCAGTTCCCCGGCCTGAACATCACCGAGTCCACCCAGGAGTCCATGGCCCTGAACTCGGACCCCAACCCCAAGGTCATCATCTCTGCCTCGGGCATGTGTGACGCCGGGCGTATCCGCCACCATCTCAAGCACAACCTGTGGCGAGAGGAGTGCGCCGTGGTGTTTGTGGGCTATCAGGCCGAGGGCAGCTTAGGCCGGCGGCTTCTGGACGGGGTAACCCACGTCAAGCTCTTCGGCGAGGAGATCTCGGTGCGGGCCCGCATCGTCAACTTCCCCGGCCTCTCCTCCCACGCCGATAAAAATGGCCTCATTGCCTGGATTCAGGCCTATCATCCCATGCCCCAGCATGTCTTTGTGGTCCACGGTGAGAGCAGTGTCACCGAGCACTACGCCCAGACCCTCCGGGACCTGGGCTTCCAGGCCCACTCCCCCAACTACGAGGAGGTCTACGACCTGCTCCAGAACCGGATGCTGGCCCCCGGTGTCATTCTGGAGCGGAAGCCCGCCACAGCACTGCCTGCCCCCGGTTCTCCCGCCTACCGCCGTCTGGAAGATGTGGGCAAGCGACTGATGGAGGTCATCGCCCACAACAAGGGCGGCTCCAACAAGGATTTGGGCAAGTTCGCCGACCAGATTCGGGCCCTCATCGACAAATGGGACCGTTGATGCACTCCAATAGGTAAGGAGACGAAACACTCTATGCACGTACCCCACGTACACCGCCGAAACGCCGCCCTGCTTCCAGCTGCCGCTGGATTTGGCGCACTTCTGCTGGTGTTTGGCCTATTTCATTCACAAAATCTTTTCCAGGGTCTATGGACCATGCTCAGCCATGAGGACGTACTCATCACCGACTATGTAGCTCTGTGCGGGACCGGCCCTGCGTTTGTCAACGCAGGGCTGGTCACCCTCATCGCCGTGGCCATCTTCTATTTGGTGGGCGAGACGCCCAACGGCTCCACCCTGGTCACCATCAGCCTCATGGCGGGCTTTTCCCTGTTTGGAAAAAACATTCTCAACATCTGGCCCATCCTCTTTGGCACGGCCCTCTACGCCCTCTGGCGGAAAGAACCCTTTTCCAAGTACGTCAACGTGGCCATGTTGGGCACTTCCCTGGCCCCCATGGTCAGTTTCATGGGCTGTGATGTGTCCCCTTGGCTGGGGGCCGTGGTGGGCTTGCTCATCGGCTTTCTCATTGCTCCGGTGTCCGAGTACGCCTTCCGCATCCAAAACGGCATGAATCTGTACTCCACCGGCTTTGCCTGCGGACTGGTGGCCATGATCTTTGTCCCCATCTTCAAAGCCTTGGGTCTGAATCCCGCCTCCCACCTGATCTGGTCCACGGGGAACAATCTCACCTTCGGCATCTTTCTGGCTCTGGTATGTATTAGTCTCATTGTGGCCGGGCTCATCCCCAACCCCCGCACCACCTTGCGGGGCTACTGGCGGCTGCTCCACACCTCTGGCCGTGCCCCCAGCGACTACCTGCGTGTGTTCGGCCACGGGCCCGTTCTGGTGAACATCGGCGTCAATGGACTGTTTGCCATGGTATACATTCTGGTCACGGGCGGAGACTTGAACGGACCCACCCTAGGCGGTATTTTCACCATCATGGGCTTTTCCGCCTACGGAAAGCACCTGCGCAACATCGCCCCGGTGATGATTGGAGTGCTGCTGGGCAGTACCTTCCTCCACGTCTCCGCCAGCCACGAGTCGCTCCAGCTGGCCTCCCTGTTTGGCACCGCCCTGGCCCCCTTCTCCGGGGTGTTCGGCTGGCCCTTTGGAGTGGTGGCCGGACTCATCCACTCGGCGGTGGTGCTCCAGGCCGGGCTGCCCCTGGAGGGCATGAACCTGTATAACAACGGCTTTTCTGCGGGCTTGGTGGCCCTGGTGCTCTATCCGGTAATCACATCCCTGTTTCGCCACCGCCGTCCCACCCTCCAGGACGAGAATCTGTTTGAAATTTACGAGGACGACACGCCCCAATCCCAGGAGTTGCTGGCCGCCCATGCCCATGACGGCATGGAAGACCCTCTGTGACGTTGACATGGGACGCCCAATCTGGTAAAATAACTTTTAGATTGTAGAAGCAATCCTCTGGGCTGTCAGAAGATGGCCGTTGCCATATCCCCGCCACACCATAAGATTGGATGAATGAGAAGTTCATCAGGAGCACCAGGAGGTGCTCTTGATGAACTTTTTTATTGTGCTAGGAGGACCAACCATGCACACAAAACCCATCATCGCCTTCACCTGTGCCGCCGCCTTAGCCCTGTGCGCCGGATGCACCACCTCTTCCCCCTCATCCACCCCTTCCAACTCCCAGTATTCCGTGCCCACCCTCAAGTTGGAGGGTGGCACCGACTGGGGCGCTCCCAACCCGTTCCTCTGCCAGTCTCGAGGCCCCGGCGCCGCTAAAATGAAGCTGGTATACGGCAGCCTGCTGGAAAAAGACGAGGAGGGGGACGTGTCCTGGCTGGCCGAGAGCTGGACGGTGGACGGCAGCGACTACACCTTCACCCTCTTTGAAACCGCCACCTTCCAGGATGGGGAGCCCCTCACCGCCCAGGACGTGGCCTTTACCCTGGACTACTACCGGGAGCATCCCCCAGTCTCCAATCCCCTGGGCGTGGGCGAAGACTTCCTGGTGGACCACTACACGGTGGTGGACGACCACACCATTACCCTGACGGTGGACGAGCCCGACGCCGACACCCTGTCCAATCTGGGCAGCTTTGTCATCCTCCCCCAGCACATCTGGTCCCAGGTAGAGGACCCATACTCCTACACCGGGGAGGGCTATCTGGTGGGCAGCGGAGCCTTCTCCTGCACCCAGTACGACGGAGCCACCGGGCTATATGAGTTCACCGCCTACGAGGGGTGGTGCAACGGAACCCAGGGGGCGGAGAAAATCCAGTTTATCCCCGTCAGTGACCCTCTGCTGGCCTTTGACGCCGGGGAACTGGACATCACCTCCCTTCCCGCCGACTTAAAAGACAGCTACCTCAGTGACCCCAACATCTCGCTGGTGGACAAGGCCAACGACATGGGGTACAAGCTGCTCATTAACTACGTGAAGTGCCCGCAGTTTTTAGACCTCACCTACCGCCAAGCGGTATACGCCGCCATTGACCGCCAGAGTGTCGTGGACAACGTGTTCCGTGGGACGGGTAGCGTGGGCAGCGCGGGCTATGTCCCTCAGGGAAGTATCTTCTACAACGAACATGTGGTGCAGTACGACTATGACCCCCAAAAGGCCCAGGAGGTGTTGGGCGGTCAAAATCTGTCTGTCACCCTTCTCTGCAGCAATAGCGCCGACGACCTGGCCATTGCCGAGATTATCAAAAACGGCCTCACCCAGGCGGGAATGACCGTGTCCGTCACCGCCTACGACTCTGCCACTCGGGATGATAACATCAACCAGGGCGCCTATGAGTTCGCCCTGGTGGGCAACGGCGGCTGGGGCAACAATCCCCCCACCTACATGCGCACCCTCTTCTCCGATGTCTCCAAGTTCTCCGGCACCAATCCCCACTCCATGGGGGCCATCGGCTACTCCAATGAGGAGATGACCCGTCTGGCCGAGGGGCAGCAGTATGAGACCGACTTTGACCAGCGCTTAGCCATGTTCCAGGAGCTGGAGTTGCTGGTGAGTCAGGAGATTCCCATCCTTGTCATTGCAAACCAATCCACCTATTCCATGTATCGAAAGGACTACTACGACGGATGGATGAAAACCTACGCCTATCAACAGGCCGAACAAAACCGACTCTCCTACATGGAGCGCTGACGGCCCCCATAACCCGCCGCATTCTGCTGCTCCTGCTCTCCTGTGCGGCCATCTACCTGCTCAACTTCTTCATCCCCCGGCTCATGCCGGGAGACCCCTTTGACTACACCGCCTCTGGGTCCGGGGTGGATGTGGCCGTGGTCTACACCCAGGAGCAGAAGCAGCTGCTGCGGGAATACTACGGTCTGGACAAGCCTTGGCCTCAGCAGCTGGTGGACACCGTGGTACGCAATCTCCACGGGGATTTGGGCCAGAGCATCCACTACAAACGCCCGGTGGCGGACATTCTACTGGAGCGTCTGCCCTGGAGCCTGTGGATGATGGGGGCTTCCCTGCTGTTGAGCCTCATTCTGGGGGTTGGGCTGGCCCTGATCTGTGTGGGCACCCGGCATGGGCACCGCATTTTGGCTCCCGTCCTCTCCGCCCTGGCGGAACTCCCGCCCTTTCTCACGGGTGTGCTCCTGCTGTTTCTGGTGGCGGCCCGGGTAGCCTGGATTCCTCTGTCGGGAGCGGTGACTCCCTTCGCCCAGTACTCTTCCCTATGGCAGCAGCTGGGTGACATTCTTCTCCACAGCCTCATGCCCATTGCCGCCCTGACTCTGGTGACCTGCCCCAAGTTCTTTTTCACCGCCTGGGCCAGCTTCTCCTCCGTGCTTGAGCAGCCATACATGATAAACGCGAAGGCCAAAGGACTGCGAAAACGGCGGGTATGGCCCTTCTATCTCCTGGCCAACAGCATCACCCCCATTATAGTCCGGCTCTTTCTCTCGGTGGGCTCTACCGTGGGAGGTACCATTCTGGTGGAAAACGTCTTTGCCTATCCGGGCCTGGGCACCATCTTACGGGAGGCAGTGACCTACCGGGACTACCCCATGATTCAGGGGGTATTTCTCCTCTCTGCCCTGCTGGTGTTGGTGAGTCTCACCCTGGCAGACCTGTGCAACCACGCCGTGGAGCGGGAGGTGGAGCCATGAAAAAAAGCCTGCTCATCCCTCTCGCCCTCTTTCTTGTGCTGACCCTGGTCTTTCTCTGGGGCGTCACCTTCTATCCCTGGGACGCCGCTCTCCCCTCTGGGGACTCCCTCCAGCCCCCCTCTGCCTCCCACTGGCTGGGCACTGACAACCTGGGGGTGGATGTATTCGCCCAAATCTCCGCCGGATTTTTCCGCAGTATGGGCATTGGTGTCATGACCGCCCTTTGTACCTTCCTGCTGGGAGGCGGATTGGGCACGGCTGCAGGACTGCTGGGCGGCTGGGTGGATCACACCATAGGGCTGCTCATTCAGATCTTTCTCTCCATTCCCCAGCTGCCGGTAATGATCGTGCTGGGAGCCTTTCTGGGCCAGAACACCTGGAATGTCATCTGGATTCTCTGCCTGTTCTCCTGGGCCCCGGTGGCCAAGGTGATGCGGGCCAAAACCCGTTCGGTGTGTCACCGCCCCTATGTGGCCATGGCCAAAGTGTACGGCGGCGGACTCTGGTATCTCATCCGCACCCACCTGGCGGGGGACCTGCTCCCCCTGTTGTCGGTGAACGCCCTGGGGGTGGTGGGGAAGTCCATCCTTCAGGAGTCCTCCCTGGCCTTTCTGGGCCTGTCCGACCCCCTGGCCCGGTCCTGGGGGCTGATGATTGCCCGGGCCACCCAGTTTCCCGGCATTTACCGCACCCCGTTCTGGCTCTGGTGGCTGATGGCCCCCGTGGGGGCCATGGTGGTGTCCACCTTGCTGCTGCGCCTGATGGTGCAAGCCATTCAATTACCCAAATCTTAGGAGGGGTACCGTGCTGCTCCAAGTTCAAGAACTCTCTGTGTCCTACCCACAATTTCACCTGCACCCCCTCAGCTTCCAGCTGGACCGGGGAGAAATCCTCTCCGTCATCGGGGAGTCCGGCAGCGGGAAGACCTCGCTGGTCCAGGCCATTTCCTGCTTGCTCCCCCCAGAGGGTAAGGTAGGGGGCCAGGTGCTCCTCCACGGGGCGGATTTTCTCACCATGCGGGAGGCTCAGCGCCGCAAACTACGCATGAAGACCCTCTCTGTGGCTTTTCAGAACTCGGTGGAGTGGCTCAATCCCAAGCTGACCCTGGCCCAGCACCTCCGCGAGGTGCTGGCTCAGGCCTATTCCCCAGAGGAATGCATACAAAAAGCCCATGCTCTCATGGAACTGGTGGGGCTGTCGCCGGACGACCTGTCCCTCCGTCCCCACCAGCTGTCCGGGGGCATGGTACAGAAATTTTTATTGGCCAACGCCGTGGCCCTGGACCCGGAGCTGGTACTGCTGGACGAGCCCACCGCCAGCCTGGACCCAGAGTCCTGCGTTGCCGTGCACTCTGCCATTGAGAAGCTGCGGGACACCCTGGGCACCGCCTTTCTGGTGGTCACCCACGACATGGGACTGGCCCGATCTCTGGGCGGGCGCACCATGGTACTCTATCAGGGGCATATAGAGGAGACAGGGCCCACAAGAGACATTCTGAACCGTCCCCGGCACCCTTACACCCGAGGCCTGCTCCAGTCCGCCGTCACCCTCAACCCTCTACGGGACCTGTGGGGCATCCGCCCCAACACCGCCCTGGAGCAGCCAGGGCACCACTGTTGTCCTTTTTACGGGCGGTGCACCCAGAGCATTCCGCTGTGCGGTGAGAGGGCTCCAAACCTGGAACCCCAACCGGATGGGCGGGCTCTGGCCTGCCACCGGGGCGGCATTGTGCCCCTGCTCTCCTGCCATGACCTATCCCACGCCTATGGAGCCACTCCGGTACTGAACCACGTAGACCTCACCCTATATGCCGGGGAGATCGTGTCACTGGTGGGCCGCTCCGGGGCGGGCAAAACCACCTTGGCCCGCCTGCTGTCCGGTCTGCTCCCCTGCCCTGCCCACAGCTCCATCCGTTTTCAGGGACAAGAACAGGACCTGCTCCCTCTCCATCGGCGGCTGGGCGGCATCCAGATGGTGCTCCAGGACAGCCAAGCCGCCCTCAATCCCCACCTGACCGTGGAAGAGGCGGTGTCCGAACCCATGCGCCTGGCCAAGGTCTATGACCCTCAGCGACTTTCTCGGGCCCTGGAGGATGTGAGCCTGTACACCTGTGACAGCTTCTACCGCCGCAAGGTGGGCGCACTATCTGGGGGCCAGAAACAGCGTCTGGCCCTGGCCCGGGCCCTCACCATGGAGCCTGCGGTGCTGCTGGCGGACGAGCCCACCTCCATGCTGGACCCCTCCGCCAAGGCCAATTTGTTACGTATGCTCAAGGGCCTGCAATACCGCCGGGGCTTCTCCATGCTGATGATCACCCACGACCTATACAGCGCCTGTAAAATCTCCGACCACATCTATCTGCTGGACGGAGGCACCCTGTACCCAGTGAACCCCGAACAGGTTCTACACACGGATTTCACATCCATCTTCACCCACAAGGAGGAACACACCTATGAATGAACAAAAACTTTGGGAGGACTGTGTGGCCTTCCACGGCCACGCCTGCGGCGGCCTCACCATTGGCTACAAAGCCTCCCTCTACGCCATGGAACTGCTGGGCCTGTCCCGCTCCGAGGACGAGTCCGTGGTGTGTATCACGGAAAACGACGCCTGTGGCGTGGACGCCATCCAGGTCATTCTGGGGTGCAGCATCGGCAAGGGAAACCTGTTGTTCCACCTGCGGGGCAAGCAGGCCTTCTCCTTCTACGAGCGCAACAGCGGGAAATCTGTGCGTCTGGTGCTCCGCCCCACCCCAGACAACCTCACGAAAGAGGAGAAGTTCCACTATCTACAGAGCAAGGCCCCGGCGGAGCTGTTCGACGTAAAAGAGACGGTGCTCTCCCTGCCGGAGCGCGCCCGTCTCTTTGCCTCAAAACCTTGTAGTTGTTGCGGGGAACTCACCGCCGAGTCCATGCTGCGGCTGGAACATGGGCAGCTGGTGTGCCTGGACTGCGCACACCCCTACCGCCGCTTTGACGTGTGAGGGTCACTCCTCCCCCACATAGCGAAACCGGGGCACTTGCTGGCCTGACACCTCCACCAGTTCGCTCCACATCTTCGCCGGGCGCACCCACAGCCCGTATTCCCCGTACAGAGCCCGGTACACCACCATGGGCTCCAGGGTCTCCGAGTGGGTAGCCAGGCCCAGAACCTCATAATCGTTGCCCTTGTAGTGGCGGTATTTGCCCGGACGGATGTCGTATTGATTCATATCTATTTCCCCCTTCCATAAAAATAGCTGGGCAAAAGTATACCACACTCCAAGTATCTTTTCCATGCGCATATCAAAAACGGAGCCAGGTTTCCCCTAGCTCCGTTTTTTGTGGAGGGTGTTACTTCTCTCCCAACTTATTCTTTCGATATACGAGGCAAGCCATGCCCACCAAGGAGATGGCACCCGCCATGCTCCACAGCATCAGGGCGGCGTTGTCCCCGGTCTGAGGCACCTGATTCTCCGGTTTCTGAGTGGCCTCAGGCTTCTGAGAAGTCTCGGGCTTGTCGGTGGTCTCAGGAGCGCCACCGGCGGTGAGACCGTCCATGGCAGTGGTGAGCTGGGCCACAGCCTTGTCCACCACGTCCTGATCGTCCTCAGAGAGTGCGTTATCCGCCATCACAGCCTGAGCATTGGCCAAAGCCATGCGGAAGGTGGCCACGCTCTGTGCGGTGTAGCCAGAGAGGTCCATACCCTCAGCCTTGGAAATGAGGTCTTCCAGGATGGACTTATCCGCCTTAAAGCGCTGGGCCAGAATGGCGTCCAGCAGAGCCTGGGCGGCGGGTTGTACGTCCTCCTCCATGGCGTTGCCGTCCTCCATGACCTTCTTGGCCTCCGCCAGAGCATCCACCAGCTGCTGCCAGTGGTCCGCCACATATTGGTCGGCGTTATCCATCATGTCCTCAGCTTTGGAAATGAGTTGCTCCAACATGGTCTTGTCGCCCTGAGTGAGGCCAAGACCCCAGATGCCCTCCAGCAGGTTATCCCAAGCGGCATTCACCTCGTCCTGAGTGGCGTTGGCATCGGCCATGACAGCCTCGGCCTCGGCAAGAGCCTTCTCAAAGGCGGCCTTGGCAGAGTCGGTAACACCGGTGGTATCCAGACCCTTAGCATAGGCAATGGTCTTCTCCAGCAGGGTCTTATTGGCAGTCTGGGCCTCCGCCTGAGCCAGCAGGACGAAGGCGGAGGCGGCGCCGTTGGCGTGATCGCTGGTCCAGCAGACCATGCCATTGTTCACGGTGAAGGCCACTTCCTCATAGGTTCCATCCTGATGGAACTCATACAGGGCCAGGGTATCCAGGTCCATCTCGCCCACGGGCATGGAGATCATGATCTCCCCGGAAGGAGTCACGGCCTCTTCCCCGCTGAGCAGTTGGATGGACTTGGCGTTCATGCTGTTGTCCTTGAGGATGCTCTCTGCCATCTCCTGGAACTTCTCGTTGCTGGACTGGTCGGCCACCTGGAGCACGGTGTCAGAGGGCAGCACGCCCACATCGCCGTGGACACGCACACCGCTGGCCTCGTCATACAGATCCACGGACAGGTCGCCAACCTGGTCGGCGGTGGCGGCAAAGTCGTACAGTCTCAGGCTGTCGATCTGGCCCTGGAATGCCTTGGTCTGGCTGCCGATGCGCATAAGCGGGGTAACCAGAGAGGCCCACTTGTTGCCGCCTTCCTCGGTGCGCTCCAGAGTCTGAATCTTCTCACCGTTGACATACAGGGTGGTCTTGGTGAACTCCATCACCATGGTGATGTGCACCCACTCGCCCTTGGGCAGAGCATAGTTGAAGGAGTAGTCTCTGGCCTCGCGAGAGAAGCCCAGGTTTCCGGTTTCCTTCTGCACAGCCTTGATTTGACCGATCTCGGACTCGAACAGGATCTGCTCGTCATCGCCGCTGTTAGCGTCCCGCTTGACCCAGAAGTCCAGAGTGGTATTCAGGCCCTTATCCTCCAGAGGAGTCTCCACATAGCTGGAGCCGCCCTTCAGAGTCAGAGCAGTACCATCATGGCCCTCTTCATAGGCCACGTTCTCACCCTCGGACACCAGGTCGTAGTCGTTCATGGAGTTGTCCTGAGTCTTGGCGTCCTCATCAAAGTCGTAGGAGAGGACGGTGTCGTTCTTGGTCTCCACCTCATAGGTGGGGTTGGTGTTGGGGGCGTAGCCGGTCTCGTCCACAATGGCCTCCAGCTCGGACAGGGTATTGTCCTTGCCGTCGCCCCAGGTCTTGGCCGCCACAACGGGCAGAGCGTCGAAGAGACGGTCCAGGGTCTCCATGTCGGAGGTGCCGTTGTCGTTGCCGCCGGTGCAGTCGTTCCACAGAGCGTAGGAGCCGCCCAGAATCTGGGGATCGCCTGCGGGAACCTTGAAGGAACGATAGATGTTGCTGGGATCAAAGTTGTTGTAGATGTGACCCTTGTTCAGGTAGTCGTAGTAGTAGCCAGCGCCGGGCACGATGTAGGTGTCGCCGTCGTTGATGTTGATCATCTGGTAACCCAGGTCATACATCTCCTTGGCATTGGCGTAACCGATGTACCACATGTACAGCTGCACGCCCTCTACCTGTACGGGGGTGGTACCGTGGTTCTCGGTCTGGGATCCCCAGGCACGAGGTGTATGGCCCTTCTCCAGGATGTACTTGAGCATGGTGTCCTGGTAGGCACGGAAGGCTTCCTTCTCCTCCTGGCCACCGCCCTTGTACTCATCGGTACCGATGTTGATCACGGCGTCCTCCAGGAACACGGGGTCCTCACCATCCAGATACTCGTCAAAGACGCTCTGAACGAAGGGAGCGGTCTCGGGGTTCTGCACATCCAGATACTCCTTCTTGCCGGGGCGAGCCAGGTCGGGGCGGGCCTCGGTGAAGGGCAGAGAGTGTCCGGGAGTGTCGAACTCAGGCACAATCTTCACACCCTGTTCTTTGGCATCCAGCTGGAACTGACGGAACTCGTCCTTGGTGTAGTACATACCCTCGGGGTTGGTCAGGTTGGGCACATCAGACTCCAGGGGGAAGCCGCCAAAGGATAGGTCAAAGGTATTGTCGCTCATATGCGCATTGAAATCGTTCATCTTGTACCAGGACATCTGGGAAATCCAGTCCTCCAGGAAGTACAGAGGCACATAGCGGCGCGCAATGTCCATGCTCAGGCCACGGACTTTGTACTTGGGGTAGTCACGTACATCGCCCTGAGGGATGGTATCCCCGGTCTGCTTGAGGATCTGGAGGATGGACCGGGTAGACCAGTAGGCGCCGGTCTGGTGGCTGGCCTCGATGGTGATGTATTCCCCAATGTGCAGATCATAGGTCTCCTCATCGAAGGGGATATCGCTGGCCACAAAGTAGAAGTCACCAGCCGTGGGATTGTTGCCACGCTCCACGGCAATCGTCTTGCCCACGATGTCCTCATAGTCGTCGGCAAAGCGGTTGGCCATGGTGATGTACTCTTCACTCAGAGCGGGGTCCACCAGGATGCGGGCACCGTCCCGAATGGTAAAGTCACCGGTGGTACCGAACCACTGCTGCAGCTCGGGGATGACCTTGGGCTTCTCGTTCTGAGACTCCTCGGTGTCGTGCAGGCCAGGAACCTCCACACTCACCTCATAGAGCTGGTAGTTGTCGGGCTGGTTCTTGCTCTCCAGCCGGAAGCCCACCGCCACCGTGGTGTCCACAATGGGACGGATGATGTTGCGGTCGGCGTCAATGACCTGCTCGTAGTCAGTGCCCAGATAGGTCACAGCAATGGACTGGGGGAACTTCTCAGGCAGTGTCAGGCTGGTGTCATCCTCGTCGATGGTAATACCGTCCAGCAGCTGCTTGGCCTGGTCAAAGACGTTGATAAAGTCCAGATCCTGATGGAGGGAGAACTCCTTGACTGCGCCGTCCCCGTCCAGGGTTACCCGGACATAGCGCTGGTTGTAGGCCAGGTCCAGGGTCACTTCCGTAGCGGCCTCCGGGGCCTCGCTGGTGGTATACACACCTTCCCAGTTCTTTCCGTCGCTGGAGACCTCCACATGGTAGGCGGCAGCCGTAGCCCAATCCATGTGATAGCGGTTATACTTCAGGGAAGCCCCCAGATCCACGGTGAAGGAGTCGCCGCTGGCACCCTGCCACACCGTCTCCAGGTTGTCGTCGGTGACCACAGAGGCGTCTGTCCCGTTGGACACGCTGATGTCCTTATTGGTGGTCTTGTCAGTACCGCTCACGTCAGGGGTATAAATTTCCACCTCGTACAGGGACAAGCTGGGATAAGCCCCCTCCTTGAGCTTGTCAATGGCCACCTTCACATACCGGGCGGTCACAGGGGCGTCCAGAGTGACCCGGTCAGACACCGGATATCCCTCGGTATTCTTTTCAGCTGTGTAGGCCGTAGTCCAGTCGGAACCGTTGTCGGAGACCTCAATGTGGTAATCCTCCACCACGGGCTGCTCCCACTCCAGATTGATGATCTGGAACTTCTGGGGCTGACGCAGGTCAATCTGCACCCAGCCGGGCGCGCCTGCTTCGCTGGACCATCTGGACTGGTCAGGCTTGGAAGCGGTGCGGTTGACGATGCCGTCGGTGAGCTTGTCCGGACCCCAATAGGAGATGGGAGAGGCATAGGCACTGGCTGTCTTGCCCAAGGCCAGGTTGGCCGGGTCCTTGTTGAGCAGCTCCTGCACCACTTCGCCTTCCTCGCCAAATACACGGAACTCATAGACACCAATGCAGGGATAGCCTCCGCCCTGCTTATTGGCCCACATACGGGCATAGCGCATACCCTCCAGGGGCTTGTCCAGGGTGTAGGTCAAGGTGTGGGGATCAAACCGCTGGCCACCGTTGACATCCTTGGTGTGCTCGGTATACTCGTCCACATTGACCCCGTCTTCATCGGAGTACGCATCCACCCAGTTGGTTCCGTCTGCACTGAACTGAATCTTGTACGGATTGGCGTGGGGCTCCACCCACACCACCTGGAAGCTGTGAATGGTGGCATAGTTCTCCAAATCCACCATCAGCCAGGTCTCGCCCGAGCTCATGGCGCTGGACCAACGGGAATTGGCGTTATCGCCGGTACAAGAGCCATCCACGGCATTGGAGGCCACCAGCCCATATCCCTCGTCGTTCTTGGACGTAGCGGGCTTGCTCAGCGCCAGGTTGGGGTATTCCCCCTGGGCATGCGCCTGGGGTACAAGGCCCACATTTGCCACGCTGGAGACCATCATTGCGCCTGCCAACATCAGAGCAGGCCAACGACCATGTTTTTTCATGTTCTTACCTCCCAAGTCATACGAAATTGAAATGCTCTCTCCAAACCATTCGTTTCTCTATCACCTTCCATTCTTACGCTGCATCGGATCTCCGACCCAGGGCGGCACGCCCCACACACGAACCCTTGACCAATCCCTGTGGGGGCGTGTACCGCCCATGTTCAACTGCTTTTTACAGAAAGCGCCGTTCCAGCTGACGCATCACTGTCTTTTCTTTTTCAAGAAAACGCTTACTGCTCCGCCCAGAGAGGCCAGGCCAGCTGTCAGCCACAGCATCAGGCCGCTGTTGTCCCCAGTCTGAGGCACCTTGTTCTCAGGCTTCTGAGTCGCCTCGGGCTTCTGAGAAGTCTCGGGCTTATCGGTAGCTTCCGGCTTGTCGGTGGTCTCGGGAGCGCCACCGGCAGTGAGGCCGTCCATGGCGGCGGTGAGGGCTGCCACGGCGTCGTCCACGGTCGCCTGGTCATCCTCGGAGAGGCTGTTGTCCGCCATCACGGCCTGGGCATTGGCCAGAGCAGTGCGGAAGGTAGCCACGGACTCGGCAGTGTAGCCGTCCAGGTTGATGCCCTCGGCCTTGTTAATGAGGTCGTCCAGGATGGACTTGTCCGCCTTGAAGCGCTGAGCCAGAATGGCGTTGAGCAGTGCCTCGGCCACGGGCTGGATGTCCTCTTCCATGGCATCGCCGTCAGCCATCACGTCCTTGGCAGCAGCCAGGGCGTCCACCAGCTCCTGCCAGTGGTCGGGCATGTACTTGTCCTCGTCGGGAATCATGCCATCAGCCTTGTTGATGAGCTGCTCCAGCATGGTCTTGTCGCCCTGTACCAGGCCCAGACCCC
>NZ_NFKO01000009.1:0-71429 GCF_002160435.1 Pseudoflavonifractor sp. An176
GCAAATTCGTAAACAGCACTTATGCGATTGAACCGCCGTGTACCGAACGGTATGCACGGTGGTGTGAGAGGACGGCTACTCAACTAATGGGTAGCCTCCTACTCGATTTTTAAATTAGAACTCAGCGTTGCCCACGGTACGGGGATGCAGCTCCACGTCCCGGATGTTGCTGATGCCGGTGAGGTACATCACCATGCGCTCGAAGCCCAGGCCGAAACCGGCGTGGCGGCAGGAGCCGTAGCGGCGCAGGTCCAGGTACCACCAGTAGTCCTCGGGGTTGAGACCCAGCTGGTGCATGCGCTCCTCCAGCACCTCGATGCGCTCCTCACGCTGAGAGCCGCCGATGATCTCGCCGATGCCGGGCACCAGGCAGTCGGCAGCGGCCACGGTCTTGCCGTCGTCGTTGAGGCGCATGTAGAAGGCCTTGATGTCCTTGGGGTAGTCGGTGACGAACACGGGCTTCTTGTACACCTGCTCGGTGAGGTACCGCTCGTGCTCGGTCTGCAAGTCGCAGCCCCACTCCACCTTGAAGTCGAACTTGTCGTTGTTCTTCTTCAAAATCTCGATGGCGTCGGTGTAGGTCACACGGCCAAACTCGGAGTTGGCCACCAGCTCCAGACGCTCCTTCAGGCCCTTGTCCACGAAGGAGTTGAAGAAGTTGATCTCGTCGGGGCATTTCTCCAGCACAGTACGGATGATATAGCGAATCATGTCCTCGGCCAGGTCCATGTCGTCGTTGAGGTCGGCGAAGGCGATCTCCGGCTCGATCATCCAGAACTCGGCGGCGTGGCGCTGGGTGTTGGAGTTCTCAGCCCGGAAGGTGGGGCCGAAGGTGTACACAGAGCCGAAGGCCATGGCGAAGTTCTCGGCGTTGAGCTGGCCGGACACGGTGAGGTTGGCCTTCTTGCCGAAGAAGTCCTGGGACCAGTCCACGCTGCCGTCGGGCAGGCGGGGCGGGTTGTTCACGTCCAGGGTGGTCACCTGGAACATCTCACCGGCGCCCTCACAGTCGGAGGCGGTGATGATGGGGGTGTGGACGTACACAAAGCCACGGTCCTGGAAGAAGCAGTGGATGGCGTGGGCGGCCACGCTCCGCACCCGGAAGGCCGCAGAAAACAGGTTGGTGCGGGGGCGCAGGTGCTGGATGGTGCGCAGGTACTCCACGGTGTGGCGCTTCTTTTGCAGGGGGTAGTCGGGGGCGGACACGCCCTCCACCGCCACAGAGGCGGCCTTGATCTCCAGGGGCTGCTTGGCCTCGGGGGTGAGCACCACGGTGCCGGTGACAATGAGGGCAGCGCCCACGTTCTGGCCGGTGATCTCCTTATAGTTGTCCAGGACGTTGGCGTCCAGCACGATCTGGAGATTCTTGAAGCAGGAGCCGTCGTTGAGCTCCACAAATCCAAAGGTTTTCATGTCACGGATGGTGCGGGCCCAACCCATGACGGTGACCGTCTGGCCGGAGAGCTTCTCGCTGTCGGCAAAGACGGAGGCAATGGTGATGCGATCCATACTACTTCCCTCAATTCTCAAATGATCTATCCGAACACAACAAGTTGTGTCAAAGGCGTTGATGATACAACGCCAGGTTTTTCGGTTGTCCCGTCAGGGGCAAGAAAAACGGCAATTGATAACAGCCGCCGTGCGGCTATTATACCATTTTCTGAAGATTTTGCAAGGGCTGAGGGAAAAAAGAGGGGGGAGCTAGGGGTTCTTTTCCCGTGTGGCCCGCTTTTTCAGCAGAGTTCCCACCCCATTTCCCATCAGGGCGCACATCAGGGAGATACCCCCGTGGAAGAGGGCGGAGCCGTTGAACAGCAGAAACACCGCCGCCACAGACAGCAGGGCGCAGGCCGCCGGATACAGGGGAGAGAAGCCGTGCCGATGCCCCAGGGACACCCCCGAGCAGAAGGTGCCGATGGGCAGCAGCAGGAAGGGAAAATACACCCCAGAGAGGACGGGCACGTCCTGGGGGTCTACCAGACGCAGCAGAGCGGGCAGCCCCAAGCACAGCCCCAAGGCAAACACCAGATAGGGAAGACTTTCTCGCCAATGAAGGAGAGAGGGACCGGGGGCAAGCCCCAGCTTGGCCCGGATGGCGGCCACCTCCACATACCAGCCCACCCAGCGGCCCAGCCACACCAGCACATAGATGAATGCCAGGAGGATGAGGCAGAAGGCAGCCCCCGCCCCGCCAAAGTTCAGCCCACCCCACAGGGCCACCGTGGCGGCCATGAGGGCGAAGTGGGCCAGGGTGCGAAGAACCAAGGTGCGGCCATGATCGGCGAAGGGGAGGGTGGACACCCCGATCTCCGCCCCCAGGACGCCAAACAGAAGATAGGATAGAAGAATCCCACAGTCCTCAAACGGGGGAGGGAAGGAGCAGGTGGGGGAGGAGAACACGGCGGCCAATCGGTCCCCCAAGAAACCCAGGGTCCCCAACACATAGCCCAACAGGACATGAATGGCCACCCCAGCCACAGCTCCCACGGCGATGCGGCACAACGCCTGTTTCTTATCGTCAAAGAGCATGGTTCACCCTCCTTTCACAGGTCCAGCGCTTGTTTGATCTTCTTCACATACCGCCGGGACACATACACGGTGGTCCCGCCCGCCAGGGTCATTTTGATGGTTCCGGTGAGGGACAAATCCAAAGCGGTGACGTGGTCTAAGTTCACCACCTCTGAGTGGGATACCCGCACCAGCCGGGTCCCGGCCAGGGCCTCCTCCAGCTCGTACAGCCGCTCCCGCACCGTGTAAATCCCCGTGGTGGTCTGGCAGGACACCCCTTTACCGTCGGCGTAAAAGCGGAGAATGTCCGAGAGGGGAAGAAGCCGAGCCTCGCCGTCCCGGAAGACGGTGAAGGTGGAGGGGGCGGCCAGTTCTTCCAGCTGGCGTACCAGCTGTTCCACCTGGGGAGAGCAGGCGGGGGCGCGGATGACCACATGGGTGTGGGTCAGCTGGGGGTCGATGTGCACTTCCACTTTCATGGCGTTCCCTCCCTTCTCTTGGTACTTTGAGTATACGGAAAATCCGGGGTGTTGTCTACCGATTGGGAATAGGCGGCCTGTTTTTTGGGACAGGTGGAAAAACAAACGGGCCGCAAGAAGCACTTGCGGCCCGTTGGGGTCAATCTTCGAACACTTTGGCCACACGCTGGAGCTGGTTCACCACCTCCAGGTGCTGGGGACAGGCTCCCTCACACTGGCGGCAGGCGCTGCAGGCCGAGGCAGGCGCGCCTTGGACGCACAGCTCCCGGTACTCCTTCTTGTGGGGAAGCCCAGGTTGGCCCAGCGTCCGGTTATACAGGGCAAACAGGGCGGGAATGGGAATGCGCTGGGGGCAGCCGTCGGTGCAGTAGGAACAGGCAGTGCAGGGGATGGTGCCGTCTGCCTGGATCTGCTGGGCGGCCTGCTCCAGCACCGCTACCTCCTGGGGAGTGACGGGGCGGAAATCCGCCATATACCCGGTGTTGTCCGCCACCTGCTCCAGGGAGGACATGCCGGAGAGCACCATAAACACATGCTCCAGAGAGGCGGCAAAGCGGATGGCAAAGGAGGAGGGGGAGGCGTTGGGGTCCAGGGTGGCGAACATCTCCCGCACAGCGGGGGAGGGATTGGCCAGCTTGCCACCCTTCACCGGTTCCATCACCACCACTGGCTTGTGGTGGGCCACCGCAACCTCGTAGCAGCGGCGGGACTGGACCTTGGGGTTCTCCCAGTCCAGGTAGTTGATTTGCAATTGCACAAAGTCCACTTCCGGGTGCTGGGTGAGCACCTCCTCCAGCAGCTCGGGGGTGCCGTGGAAGGAGAAGCCCGCCTGACGGATGTACCCTTCCGCCTTCTTCTGCTGGACAAAGGCGAAGCTGTCCAGCCGCTGGGCGATCTCGTAGTTCTCGTCGTCGATGCAGTGGAGCAGATAGTAGTCGAAAAACTCCACGCCGCAGCGCTTGAGCTGGAGCTGGAACATGTCGGCCTGCTCCTGGGGGGTGGCCTCTTTCAGCTTGGCCAGGGGCAGCTTGGTGGCCAGGGTGAAGGAGTCCCGGGGGTGCCGCTGCACCAGGCAGCGGTTCACCGTCTCCTCACTGGTGCCTCCGTGGTAGAAGTAGGCGGTGTCAAAGTAGGTAAAGCCCCGCTCCAGAAACAGGTCCACCATCTGGCACACCTGGGGGAAGTCGATGGAAGTGTTGTCCTCGGCATCCAGAAGGGGGAAGCGCATACAGCCAAAACCAAGTTTTTTCATGGTAGGCACCCCTTGTTACAGAAGGATGACCCCGGCGTCCCGGCAGGCCTCCAGGGTCTGCTGGTCCCACACAGAGGCCTGGACCTCGCCGATGTGGGCCTTGCCCAGCAGGTACATGGACACCCGGCTCTGGCCGATGCCGCCGCCGATGGTCAGGGGCAGCTTGCCCTCCAGGAGCATCTTGTGGAAGGGCAGCTCCCGGCGGTCGTCGCACCCGGCCAGGGTGAGCTGGCGGTCCAGGGACTCGGGGCTGACCCGGATGCCCATGGAGGAGATCTCAAAGGCGCTTTCCAGCACCGAGTTCCAAACCAGCAGGTCGCCGTTTAGGTTCCAGTCGTCGTAGTCGGGGGCACGGCCGTCATGGGGCTTGCCGGATTTCAGGGGGGCGCCAATGCCCATGAGGAAGGTGGTGGGGTGGTCCTTCACCCAGGCGCTCTCCCGCTCCTTGGGGGACAGCTCCGGCCACAGGTCCTCCAGCTCCTGGGCGGTGACAAAGGACACTTCCCGCTGAATGGTGGGAAGGGGAGTGAGCTGGGGATAGACCGCCCGGAGGGTAGACTGGGTGTCCGCCAGGGCTGCCACAATGGTGGTGACGGTGTTTTTTAAGTAGGTCTCGTTGCGGTCCCGGGGGGCCAGCACCTTCTCCCAGTCCCACTGGTCCACGTACACGGAGTGGATGTTGTCCAGGTCCTCGTCCCGGCGGATGGCGTTCATATCGGTGTACAGCCCTTCGCCCACCGAGAACTGATAGCGGTGGAGGGCCAGACGCTTCCACTTGGCCAGAGAGTGCACCACCTGGGCGTCCCGGCCTGCGTCGGGGATGTCAAAGGACACCGCCCGCTCCACGC
The DNA here is from genome assembly GCF_002160435.1 of Pseudoflavonifractor sp. An176. Lineage (NCBI taxonomy): Bacteria > Bacillati > Bacillota > Clostridia > Eubacteriales > Oscillospiraceae > Pseudoflavonifractor > Pseudoflavonifractor sp. An176. The sequence continues at coordinate 5,088 of NZ_NFKO01000009.1, forward strand.
CGTTGAGGTCGTCGTTGAGACCGGTGGAGGCCTCCACAAACAGGGGGGCGGAGACCCGGCGCAGATGGAGGGCGCCGCCTAAATTGTCCTCAAACAGGCGCTTTAAAAGACCGATGGCCTTTTGGGTATCGTATAGGTTTAAACAGGGGGAATACCCTGCAGGAATGACAGTGTTCAGCATGGCGCAGCTCCTCCAGACGTTAAGATAGAAAAGATTATACTTCATCACGCTAAAAAATGCAATTTCCGATTTGTATTTTTTTTGATGTGATGTTATAATATTAAGGTATTTTGAAATCCCCGTTCTGGGGGAAATGCACAGCGAAAGGAGAACCTATCCTATGGTTCCAAATTTTAAGGAAAAATTGGAAGAATACGCCCATCTTTTGGTAGAAGTGGGCTTGAATATCCAGCCCGGCCAGATGGTCAATCTGGCTGCCCCGGTGGAGTGTGCGCCTCTGGCCCGTCTGTGTGCCCAGGTGGCCCTGGACCGTGGGGCCAAGGACGTGATCATGGACTGGCGGGACGACTTCATCGTCCGGGAGCGGTACCTGAAGGCGGACAGCCAGGTGTTTGAGGAGTTCCCCCACTACCTCAAGGAGAAGTACGAGTGGCTGGTGCAGGAGGGCTGCACCGCTCTGTCCATCATCGGCTCGGACCCTGAGATGCTCCGGGGCGTGGACTCCACCCGAATCCAGACCTGGCAGCGGGTGCAGGGAGAGAACACCCGGATGTGGCACGACTCCCTCAGCGCCAACCGGTTCCAGTGGTCCATCGGAGCTCACCCCACCAAGGCTTGGGCGGAGAAGGTGTTCCCCGACAAGAAGGGGGAGGAGGCCATTGACGCTCTGTGGGAGGCCATCTTCTCGGTGTGCCGCATCACGGGGGACGGCAAGGCCGTGGAGCGTTGGCGCGACCACGTGGACGCCACGGCCCGGAGAGCCAAACTGCTCAACGAGTATAACTTCAAGACCCTGCACTACACCAACTCCCTGGGTACCGACCTGACCATCACCCTCCCCGACAACCACGTGTGGATGGGCGGCAGCGAGGACACCCCCCGTGGTGTGGAGTTTGTGGCCAACATGCCCACCGAGGAGATTTTCACCGCTCCCCGCTGGGACGGCGTCAATGGCCGGGTATACGCCGCCATGCCTCTGGCCCTCAACGGCAACCTGGTGAAGAACTTCTACATGGACTTTGAAAACGGCAAGATCGTGAATGTCCACGCCGAGGAGGGCGAGGAATACCTGCGCCACTCCGTGGGCATGGACGAGGGCTCTTCCTATCTGGGTGAGGTGGCCCTGGTGCCCTATGACTCCCCCATCCGCAACAGCGGCATCCTGTTCTACAACACCCTGTTTGATGAGAACGCCTCCTGCCACCTGGCCTTTGGCTCCGCCTATCCCAACTGCGTCAAGGGCGGCGAGGACCTGGACGAGGCAAGTCAGAAGGCCGTGGGGCTCAACCAGTCCATGAACCACGTGGACTTCATGGTGGGCACCAAGGACCTGTCCATTGTGGGCACCACTCAGGACGGGAAGGAGATTCCCGTGTTTGTGGATGGCAACTTTGCATTCTAAACAACATTGAGAATATAAGGAGGAACTGTACCATGGATTACAAGGCACAATATCAGCGCTGGATGGAGAGTCCGGCCCTGTCCCAGGAGGAGAAGGCGGAGCTGACCGCCATTGCCGGGGACGAGAAGGAAATGGAATCCCGCTTTTTCTCCCAGCTCAGCTTCGGTACCGCCGGTCTCCGCGGCACCATGGGTGTGGGCCTGTACCGGATGAATGTACATGTGGTGCGCCACGCCACCCAGGCGTTTGCCCAGGTGATTTTGGAGGAGGGCCCCGAGGCCGCCGCCAAGGGTGTGGCCGTGTGCTACGACTGCCGCAACAACTCCGAGCTCTTCGCCCGTGAGGCCGCCTGTGTCATGGCCGCCAACGGCATCCCTGTGCGCCTGTTCGACTCCCTGCGCCCCACTCCCGAGCTGTCCTTTGCCATCCGGGAGTACGGCTGCATCGCCGGCATCAACATCACCGCCAGCCACAACCCCAAGGAGTACAACGGCTACAAGGTGTACTGGTCTGACGGCGCTCAGCTGCCTCCCGGCCCCGCCGACAAGGTGGCCGCCAAGATGCAGGAGCTGGACGTGTTCGACTGCGTGAAGACCATGGACTACAAGAAGGCTCTGGACGAGGGCCGTATCACCCTGATGGGCACCGAGACCGACGAGAAGTTCCTGGCCAACGTCATGGAGCAGGTCAACGACCAGGCTGCTGTGGACGCTGTGGCCGACACCTTCAAGATGGTGTACACCCCCTTCCACGGCACCGGCTACAAGCTCATCCCCGAGGCTCTGCGCCGTCTGGGCATGAAGCATGTGATCTGCGTGCCCCAGCAGATGATCATCGACGGGGATTTCCCCACTGTGGTCTCCCCCAATCCCGAGAACCCCGAGGGCTTCGCCCTGGCCGTGGACATCGCCAAGCGGGAGGGCGCTGACTTCATTCTGGGCTCTGACCCCGACGCCGACCGTGTGGGCATCATGGTGCGCACCAAGGACGACGACTTTGTGGTCATCAGCGGCAACCAGACCGGCGTGCTGCTGCTGGACTACCTCATTGGCGCCAAGACCCGTACCGGCAAGATGCCCGCCAATCCCGTGGCCCTCAAGAGCCTGGTGACCACCGAGATGGCCCGCAAGGTGGCCGAGGACAACGGCCTGAAGTGCTTCGACACCTTCACCGGCTTCAAGTTCCTGGCCGAGAAGAAGGACCAGCTGGAGAGCTCCGGCGAGGGCAACGTCATCATGTCCTACGAGGAGTCTTTCGGCTACATGCTGGGCAGCTTCGTCCGGGACAAGGACGCCGTCACCGCCTCTGTGGCCCTCACCGAGATGGCCGCCTGGTATGCCGGACAGGGCATGACCCTGTATGACGCCCTCCAGGGCCTGTATGAGAAGTACGGCCACTTCGGCGAGCGCACCATGAACCTGGTGATGCCCGGTCTGGACGGCCTGAAGAAGATGGCCCAGCTCATGGCCGACCTGCGTGCCAATCCCCCCAAGGAAGTGGGCGGCACCGCTGTGGCCCAGTGGAAGGACTACAAGGACGGCAGCGTGGTGGACGCCGCCACCGGCGACCGCACCACCATGGAGCTGTCCGGCTCCAACGTGCTGCGCTACGAGCTGGTGGACGGCACCTCCGTCATCGTCCGTCCCTCCGGCACCGAGCCCAAGGTGAAGGTGTACATCCTGGCCCGTGGCGAGAGCCAGGCCGACTGCGCCGCCAAGGTGGAGCGGTACGCCGCCTGGGCCGAGAGCCTCAAGGGCTAAAAACATCCCAAACCGAAAAAATCCCGCTCCTGAATTGGAGCGGGATTTTTTATGCAGAAAGCTTGCCTGATCAGGGGCCTCGCAGAGTTCCGCCACCCGCAGGTGGCGGAATCAATTGAAATAACGTCATTTTCCAGGACATGTGCATGGGAAATGACACTTCTCATGGCGGATGGGGTGACTTTTTCGTAAGAAATCGAGCCCCATCCGTCATGCGAACCCCTGGCAAAGAAGTCCGTGGACTTCTTTGCCGAGCGTCAGCTCAGTTCAGGTGCCAGATGTCGTGGTTGTACTGGGCGATGGTACGGTCGCTGGAGAAGAAGCCGCTCTTGGCGGTGTTGATGAGCATCTTCTTGGACCACTCGGTGCGGTCCTCGTAGTCGCTGAGCAGGCGGCTGCGCACAGCGGTGTACTCCTCCACGTCCAGCAGGGCCATGAACCAGTCCTTGGTCTTTATGTCATTCCACAGAGCCCGCAGGCAGGTCTCGTCGCCCAGAGCCACCAGGGTGGGGGAGACGATGAAGTCCACCACTTCCTTGACCCAGGGACGGTTGTAGAACTCCTGGGGGTGATAGCTGTGCTGGGCGTACATCTGGATGACCCGGTCGCTGGAGGCGCCGAAGGTGTAGATGTTCTCCCGGCCCACCAGCTGGGCGATCTCCACGTTGGCACCGTCCATGGTGCCCAGGGTGACAGCGCCGTTGGCCATGAACTTCATGTTGCCGGTGCCGGAGGCCTCCTTGGAGGCCAGGGAGATCTGCTCGGAGATGTCGCAGGCGGGGATGAGCTTCTCGGCCCAGCTGACGTTGTAGTTCTCCACCATCACCACACGCAGCCAGGGACGCACCTGGGGATCGGACTCAATGAGCTGGCGCAGGCAGAGGATGAGGTGGATGATGTGCTTGGCCATGACATAGGCGGGGGCGGCCTTGGCGCCGAAAATCACGGTGATGGGACGGGTGGGCAGAATGCCGTTTTTGATGTCCAGGTACTTTTTGATGACGTACAGGGCGTTCATCTGCTGGCGCTTGTACTCGTGGAGACGCTTGACCTGGATGTCAAAGATGGACTGGGGGTCCACCTCCACGTTCTGGCGCTGCTTGAGGACCTTGGCCAGCTGCTGCTTGTTGTAGTCCTTGATGTCCAGCATGGCGCTGAGCACCTTGGGGTCCCGGACGAAGGTGGCGAAGTTCTCCAGCTGGCTGGCGTCCCGACGCCACTCGTTGCCGATGCAGTCGTCAATGAGGGTGGCCAGACGGGGGTTGCACACCTCCAGCCAGCGGCGGAAGGTGACGCCGTTGGTCTTGTTGTTGAACTTATAGCTGTACACGTCGGCGAAGGGCTTGAGCTCCGAGGTCTTGAGGATCTCGGTGTGCAGGGCGGCCACGCCGTTGGTGGAGTAGGTGTAGTGGATGTCCATGTGGGCCATGTGCACCACGTCTTTGTCGTCGATAATGGCCATGCGGGGGTCGGGGAACACGGACTTGGCCCGGCGGTCCATCTCCCGGATGATGGGCACCAGCTGGGGAGCCACCCGCTCAATGTAGCTCATGGGCCACTTCTCCAGGGCCTCGGCCAGGATGGTGTGGTTGGTGTAGGCACAGGCGTGGGCCACCTGGTGGAGGGCGTCGTTCATGGACAGTCCACGCTCCAGCAGCAGGCGGGTCAGCTCGGGCAGCACCATAGAGGGGTGGGTGTCGTTGATCTGAATGGCCACGTGCTCGCACAGGTTCCAGGGGGAGATGCCCTTCTCGTCCAGCTCCTTCAAAATCAGCTGAGCGCCAGCGGACACCATGAAGTACTGCTGATACACACGCAGCAGCCGTCCGGCCTCGTCGCTGTCGTCGGGATAGAGGAAGGAGGTGAGGTGGTGGGCGATGTCGCCCTTGTCAAAGTCGATGCCGTCCTCGGGAGCGGCGGCGGGCTTCTCCACGTCAAACAGGTGCAGACGGTTGGCGGTCTCGGTGTTGGCGCCGGGCACGGCGATGTCCCACATCACGGCGTTGAGGGTCTGGTTGCCGAACTGGACGGGGAAGGAGACGTCGGTGGGGATGAGCCAGCCCTGCTCCTCAATCCAGGGATCGGGCTGCTCTTCCTGCTTGTTATTGCGCAGGTACTGGTGGAACAGGCCGTAGTGGTAGTTCAGACCCACGCCGTCGCCGGGCAGGCCCAGAGCGGCCAGGGAGTCCAAAAAGCAAGCGGCCAGACGGCCCAGACCGCCGTTGCCCAGGGAGGGCTCGGGCTCCTGCTCCTCGATCTCGGCCAGAGTAAAGCCGTTTTTCTCCAGCAGAGCGGACACCTGGTCAAAGATACCCAGGGCCAGCAGGTTGTTGCTCAGCAGCTTGCCGATGAGGAACTCAGCCGAGAAGTAGTACAGCTTGCGGCCGGTGTCCGGGGCAGGGCGCTGGGCGGACAGCTCTTGGGTGAGCTGGAGAAGAGCGTGGTAGACCTGGCTCTTGGTGCACTTGGCCAGGGGCTTGCGGTAACGCTCCTTGATGATCGCATTGAGTCTTGCTTGAAATTCCATGGTGAGATTCGCTCCTTTTTGAAAGGTATGGTGCTTTTCAACCTAGCGGTTTTCTGATATGATGGTCATTGATATGACCGGAGGGGGAAGTGTTATGGGAGAGAAAAAAGTGTCCATGCGCCAGATTGCCAAGATCTGCGGCTGTTCACTGGCCACGGTGTCCTACGCCCTCAACCACACAGGGCAGGGGAAGATCAGCAGCGCCACCCGGCTGCGTATTATTGATACGGCCAAACAGCTCAATTATCCCACCACCCGCACCACCCGGGGCAAGAAGAACCGGGCGGCGATTTTGGTCACCCGCCTCCACGGGGAATCGGTGGGGCGGCGGCTGCACCTTACCGACCTGGCCATGCAGCTGGAGGCCCAACTGCTGGAGCTGGGCATTCCCTCGGTGATTTTACGCCTGGGGGACCTGGTGGAGGACTGGCGGAAGATTCTGGCGGTGTCGCCCAGCGTCATCTTTGTGCTGGACGGCGGGTGCCGGGCGGTGGCCCATGTGAACCCTCCCTGTGTCACGCCCATGATCTTCGTGGACTGTGACAACGACGACCCTCTCTATTATAAGATTTTGCCGGACTATCCGTCCCTCATGTTGGAGGCCAAGACCCGGTTGGGCCGGGAAGACCTGTTCCTGGTGGCCGAGCCGGTGCGCAGCGGTCAGCTCATGACCCTGCTCTCCCAGGGCTTTGCACCACAGGACGTGTTCTTCCACGACGGCACCCAGTCCCTGTCCCACTTCCTGGAGGCCCACCAGGGCCGGAAAGGCGTGGTGGTGGGGGACTTGCTGGGGGTGGAGGTGTGCGGTCAGTTCCCGCCAGAGGACTTGGCCGTCATCTGCTCCCTGGATGACCCGGGACTGTTCCCACCCCAGACCACCCTGCTGCCTGCCCCCAATGCGGACAAGGCCAAGGCCGCTGCCGCAGTGGCCTCGGATTTGCTGACACTGGATTATGACCCAACCCAGGGCAACCGCATTCTCGTGAAAGGAAATTTTCCGGCGAACGGGTAAATTTTACTACAAAAACAAAAACACGTCAAAGAAAACTGTGAAAAAATACTACACAAGAATAAAAAGTTCAAATTATAGAAAGTGAACAAACATAGGTGAACAAAAAATGTTCACCGAACAAAAGGACGGTGAATCCGTTGCAGCCCAACGAGTTCAAAGTTTGTTCACAAATTGTTCACCCGGAAATTCGACTGAACAAAACAAAAATCGACCCGTGTTTATTTGCCAAAAAAAGTACATTTCTTCACCGAAACAACGAGCTAACCGAGTAGAGAAGCGAGAAAACCGGAAAATGTGGAGAAAAAAGACTTGACAAACGGAAGAAATACGATATAATTAATGAGTCTGTCCAAGAGGACGGGCAACATCCTTGCCTCCGGCAAATCCGGGGGCCATATGTCCGTAAGGAGGTGCAAAAGTTATGGCAAAAGTGACTGGTAACTACGAGGTGCTCTACATCATCAACCCCAACCTGGGCGAGGAGGAGACTGCCGCTCTGGTGGCTAAGTTCAAGACCCTGGCTGAGAGCCGCGGTACTGTGACTGAGGTGGATGAGTGGGGCAAGCGCAAGCTGGCTTACCTGATCGACGATCTGGCTGAGGGCTACTACGTCCTGATGAGCTTCACCGCCGATCCCGCATTCCCCGCTGAGCTGGACCGTCTGATGCGCATCAACACCGGCATCATGCGCTCCATCATCGTCAGCAAGGAAGCCTGAGGAGGAGGTTGCACATGCTCAACCGAATCATTCTCATGGGCCGTCTGACCCGTGACCCTGAGCTGAGACACACCCAGAGCGGCACCGCCGTGGCGTCCTTCTCTCTGGCTGTGGATCGTGATTTCAAGAGTCGTGACAGTGGCGAGAAGACCACCGACTTCATTGATGTCGTGGCTTGGCGCAACACTGCTGAATTCGTATCCAAGTACTTCGCCAAGGGCCGTATGGCCGTGGTGGAGGGCCGCCTTCAGATTCGTGATTGGACGGATCGGGACGGCGGCAAGCGCCGCTCTGCTGAGGTGGTTGCCGACAATGTGTATTTCGGCGACTCCAAGCGGGACGGCGAGAGCGGCGGCAGCTTCAGCCGTCCCGCCGCCCCCGCTCCCGTGGATTACGGGATTCCTGCCGGCGCCGACCAGTTCGCTGAGCTGGCCGATGACGACGGCGATCTGCCCTTCTAAATAGGGCCCATCATAAGTAAGGAGGTCTGCCATTATGGCTATGGATAATGTGAAGCCCCGCGGCAACCGCAAGCGCCGCAAGGTCTGCGCCTTCTGCGTGGACAAGGTGGAGCACATCGACTACAAGGACGCTGCCAAGCTCAAGCGTTTCCTGTCCGAGCGCTCCAAGATCCTGCCCCGCCGCACCACCGGCACCTGCGCCATGCATCAGCGTCAGCTGACCGAGGCCATCAAGCGTGCCCGTCACGTGGCTCTGCTGCCCTACGTCACCGACTAATAGCAGCACGGGAAACCAGCGATATGAAAAGCGGAAGCAACTTCGGTTGCTTCCGCTTTTTTTATGCCTTGTTTGCCCGGCAGGCAGGGGATCCTTAGTTTCTCAATGTCCTAGGTGTAGACCAGCGCCCCAGCCGGGGACGCTCCGCTGGGCCCGATTTCTCAGCGATGAGAAATCGGGGAAAGAATCGCCAAAGGCGGGGCCTTCCCCCGCCTTGTGGAATCCACCCCGCGGTACTGGGGGGACGTGCGCCGTTCTCTGTTCGGCCCTTGGTTCGGTGGGGTCACATAGATGACGTGTCATTCTATGGCTTGTATTTGCTTCTCTGCTAGTGTGTCTTTCTACTGCCAGGGCCTTTTCCTGGTGAGCCGCTGTTCCCAGCGATCGGGGCCCGGCTCCCGGCGGCGGGAACGCCGCACACCGGGGTGAGGCCCTGGAAACAGAGGCACAGTCTTACAGAGAAGGGAATGCTTTCTATAGATGTACCAGAGCATCCATGTGACCCCACCAAGGCCAGGGCCGGCCATAGAATTGATGCAGTTCCAGCTTCGTACCCCAAGGGAGGTCCTTAGGGGGGAACGCCCTAAGCGGGTTTTGGTTTCTTTTGCCCGCTCAAAAGAAACCCCCAGCGGGAAGCGTCCCCACCAGGCTGGCAAGCCTGATACATGGATGGTTAGACGATTAATCCCTCCGCCACAGCTGACGCTGTGCCACCTCCCTTTACACAAGGGAGGCTTTACTCTGGGAGAGGAAAACAGAAAAGCCCCGGAGGAAGCATTTGCTTCCTCCGGGGCTTTGTCATGCGTTGGGTCTCAGAGACCTGAGAGAGCCTTAGCTGCGACGCTTGCGCACCACGGCGGTGGCGCCCAGAGCGCACACAGCGGCGAACATGACAGCCACGTACAGCATCAGCTGAGCGTTGTCGCCAGTCTGGGCGGGCTTCTCAGCGGGCTTCTCGGTGGCCTGAGGCTGATCGGTGGTCTCAGGCTTGTCAGAGGGCTGAGTCTCGCCCTCGGCGGTGAGGCCGTTGATGGCGGCATTCAGAGCAGCCACGGCGTCCTCCACGGTCTTCTGATCGTCCTCGGACAGGGTCTCGTCGGCCATGACAGCCTGAGCAGCGGCCAGAGCGGAACGGAAGGTGGCCACGGACTCGGCGGTGTAGCCCTCCAGGTTGATGCCCTTGGCCTGGCCGATGAGGTCTTCCAGGATGGACTTGTCAGCCTTGAAGCGCTGGGCCAGGATGGCATTGAGCAGGGCCTGAGCCACAGGCTGGATGTCCTCGTCCATGGCGTCGCCGTCAGCGGCAACTTCCTTGGCCTTGGCCAGGGCGTCCACCAGCTCCTGCCAGTGGTCAGCCACATACTTGTCGGCATTGTCCATCATCTCGTCGGCCTTGGCAATGAGCTTGTTCAGCTCATCCTTGCTTCCCTGAACCAGACCCAGACCCCAGATGCCTTCCAGCAGCTGGTCCCAAGCGGCGTTGACCTCGTCCTGGGTGGCGTTGTCGTTGTCCAGAACGGTCTTGGCGTTCTCGAGAGCCTTCTCGAAGGCGGCCTTGGCGGAGTCGGTGACACCCTCCGTGGACAGGGTCACGGCATAGTCATAGGTCTTCTGCAGCAGGGTCTTGTCGGCCTTGGCCACAGCCTGGAAGGTCACGGTGACGGTGGCGCCACCGGCGGGCATGGTGAAGGCGTTGTTGGTGACAGCGATGGTGTTACCCTCGGCGTCGGTGACCACGATGGAGCCCACCTCATAGCCCTGGTCGGGAGTGGCGGTGATGGTCACCTGAGTGCCGGCAGCGGCGCTGGTGGGATCCACCTTCACGGTGCCGTTCTCAGTGGGAGTGATGGTCACGTCGTACTTGCGGCCGGAATCCTCCTGATCCCAGTTGAAGTCGGGATCGTTGTAGATGCCCAGACCGGTGACGTTCAGGCCGCCAGCCACCAGGTCAACCTTGGTCAGGTTGGTCAGGCCGTTCTCGTCGGGCAGGTTGAAGGAGTACAGGTTGTTGGCAGCGTCGGTGACGTAGAACTTGCCAGTGTTGGAGCTGTAGCTCATCTCACTGCTGTTCTCCACGGTGTTCAGCTGCAGGTCGGTGTTCTCCAGGATGGTGTAGGTCTGCATGTTCAGAGCCACTTCCATCAGACGGGACTCCTCGTAGTACTTACCCAGCACATAGGTCTTGCCGTTGGCACAGGCCACGGTGTGCACACGGGTGTAGTCACTGTCGAAGCCGATGCTGGTGTAGGGATTGAGGTCGGTGGTCTGGAGGCTGGGCACGTAGTACTGATACAGGTAGTAGCCGCCGCCCAGATAGATGACGTTGTGCTCGTCATCGTAGGCCAGGGTGTAGACCTGCGTGTTGGTCTGGAGCTGGCCCATGTAGACATTGGTGTTACCCTGGATGTCGTAACGGTACAGCAGGGGGAAGGAGCCGTCGTCGTACACAGCGTAGTAGAGGTAACGGCCGGAGTCGTCCACGTCCACACCCACCAGCTTGCCGTCCACGGGCATGGCGGAGTTGACCACCACGTACTCGTTGGGCAGCTCGGGATCGAAGGCCACCAGGCCGACGCCCTGGGAGATGGTGTAGGCCACGTCGCCGCTGAGCTGGGAGAGCACGGAGAGCTGGCAGGAGGCGGACAGGCCGCTGACGGTGTCAGTGACGGTGATGGTGGTCTCGCCGGCAGCCACAGCGGTGATGGTGCCGTCCTCGGCCACAGTGGCCACGGACTCATCGCTGCTGGACCAGACCAGCTGAGCCTTGTCGCTGCTCACAGCGGGCTGAACCAGAGCGTCCATGGTCATGGTGGTGCCAACCAGCATCCGGGTCACGGTGCGGTCCAGCATCAGGTTGATCACGTCCATCTCGGGCAGTTCGCTGTCCTCGGGGATGGGGCAGAGCATACCCAGCACGGCGTTGTAGCCCTGCATGGACTCACCACGCAGGTTCAGAGCGGTGCTGCCCAGCTTCATGGCGGTGAAGGAGTCGCCCTCCTTCTCGATCATGTAGAGGTTGGAGCCGCTGCACCAGCTGGCGGTGATGTTGGCAGCGTGGAAGTACAGACGGTCGCTGCCGAAGTCATAGGACAGCTGGGAGTTGTAGGCACCGTTCTGATCGGTGTAGGCCACAGCGCCCTCCACCTCAGTCAGCTGGGTGCAAGCGCCGGTGGCGGTGTCGATCTGATAGAGTACGGCGTTGGCGCTGGTGGAGGTGCTGCCTGCAGTGTACAGCTTGCCGTCCTTGTCAGCGGCCAGGGTGAAGGCACCGGCGGTATCCAGGGTGCACACAGTGGTCAGGGCACCGGTGGTCAGGTCGATCTTCACCAGCTCGGGGTAGGTCTGCTCCTGCTGATAGGTCTCGGAGTTCCAAGCCTTGTAGCTGAGGGTCAGGCCGTACATGGTTCCGGTGGTGTAGTCGAAGGCCAGATCCACCACACGCTTCTCAGTGTTGCCCAGCACGGTGTAGGCATCCACGGAATCCGCATCGATGCGCATGAAGTTGTTCAGGTCGTCCACCACATAGTAGTAACCGTCGAAGTACTCGCCGGCACGGACGGTGTAGGCACCATTGGTGCCCTGACCCACGGTGGAGTTGGCGGGATCATAGTCGTTGACGGTGATCCAGAAGTTGGCGTACATGGAGCCGTTGTCGTCCCGGGCCATGAAGGCGGCCATGGAGCCGGCAGCGGGCAGGACGGTGAAGGTGATGGAGTCGGAGTACACGGTGCCGTCACGGTCGGTGAGGCTGACGGTGATGGTGGCGGTACCCACATCCACCAGGGTCACCTTGCCGAAGGCGTCCACGGTGGCCACATCGGTGTTGTCGCTGGACCAAGTGCGCTTCTGCACGGTGGGACGGGCGGGCTCGGTGGAGGTCTGCAGCTGCACCTGAGCGCCAGCCAGGCCGGTGTAGGTCTCGCCGGTGGTCAGCCACAGGTCTTCCACGGGGATGTAGTTGGTCTCGGGTTCGTTTTCGGTGATGGTGAACATGGCAGTCTGCTCCACGCCGGAACGGCTGCTCACGTCGCCCAGGTCCATGACGTTGGCCTCAATGGAGCCCCAATCGGTGTCCTCCAGAGTGACCAGGAACAGGGGATTGATGCCGGAGCCCATGGAGGGGTTCCAGTAGATGTTGCCGGTGTTGTAGTCGTAGGTCATGCCAGCGTAGAACCAGTACTCCTGGGAGCTGGAGTAGACCTTGGTGGCCTCCATGGTGTCGGGGTCCACGATGAACAGGTTGCCGTTCATGCTGCCGCACAGGATGGTGGTCTCCTCACCCTCGCAGATGACGGCCATGGCGGTCATCACGTTGTCGCCGGAGGCAGAGCCTTCGGGGAACTTGAACTCGCCGATGGGATCCACAGCGCCGGTCTCCAGGTCGATGACCACGAGGCCGCCGTTGGTCAGATCCACGCCGTACATACGGCCGGTGTTGTAGTCGAAGCCGATGTTGCCCACTTGGATGTTCTCGGTGTGGCCGATGCGCTCGGGCTCGCCGAAGGTGGTCTTGGTGGGATCCTCATTGCCGGTGACCAGGGTGCGATAGAGGACGGTGGCGTTGTAGATCACGTCGTCCTCCACCCACTGTTCCTGCTGCACGGTGTACACATAGCCGTTGTAGTAGGTGCCGCCGGTCCAGAGGGCGGAGCCAACGGTGCCGTCCAGAGTGGTGGTCTTGGGGGCGTTGAGCTGGGTGACCTGAGTGGGAGCCTGATCGGAGTAGGTGACCCACTTCATCTGGTTGCCCTGGTTGACATCATCGGTGACGATGTAGCCGTACAGGGCGTCCTGAGACTCCACTACGGTGACCTGGCAGGTGACCTCGTAGGGGGTCCACTCGGTCTGTCCAGCATACATAATCTGGGTAGCGCCGGTGATGGTGGCAGTGCCGGGGCCAATGGCCTTGACATAGCCGGTCTCAGAGACGGTGGCCACGTCGGTGTTGTCGCTGGTCCAGGTCACTTGCTGAGCAGCGGCGTTCCAGGGGGCCCAAGTCAGGTTCATGCGCTTGCCCTGGTTGACCACCAGGGTGGTCTTATAGGGCTCCAGCTGCACGCCGGTGGGGTTGACTTCGCCCACGGTGAACAGGTCGGTGCCCAGGTCGTTGGGGATGAACAGGGCGGAGGTGCCGCTGGGGGCACGGCTGCCCAGGCTTTCGGCGGTCTTCTTCACGGGGTCAATCTTGTAGGTCTCGCACACCTGGGTGTTGCCCACCTGGGCGTGAGCGTACCAGTAGATGACGTCCTCTTCGTAGTCATAGGTCATGGACTGGATGCTGCTCAGACGCTCGCCGTTGGTCTTGACCTTGAAGTCGGACATGGTCATCAGCCAGGTAGCAGCACCGGTGGTCTTGTCCAGGGAGTAGAGGTTCAGGTCGGTGCCGAGGGCGTACAGGTTGCCCTCCTCGTCAGCGGACAGGGTGAGGATCTCGTAGCCCTCAGCCAGGCCGGTGATGGTGGCCACCTTCTCAATGCTGGTGTAGCCCCAGGGAGTGAAGCACACCTCATAGAGGTTGTTGGAACCGCCATAGCTGCCGGAGGGAGTGATGGTGCCGTCATAGGTCCAACCCACGGCGTACAGAGCGTCCTCGCCGTTGCGCTGGAGGATGCCGCCGCCGTTGTTGCCATGGCTCAGGGCCATGTCATACAGGGTGATGAAGTTGGCGGAGCCCTCCTTGCCGCTCTGGGTGTACAGAACCTGGCTGCCCCAGTAGGTGGAGTAGGGAGAGAGCAGCACCAGAGCGCCGTCGTTGCGCTGGGCAATCACACGGCCGTTGATGTACTCGCCGGCGGTGTAGGCGGTGTTCTCATAGGTCTCGTTGCGGGGTGCCTCGGTCTGGCCCTTGTCAATGCTGAACCAGCCGCGGTCCAGAACGGTGGAGTCGGTGTAGGGCTCGAAGCCGTACAGACGGCCCAGCTCCAGATCCTTCAGGCTGGGAGTCAGAGCGGAATCATCCAGCTCCAGGGCCACCTTGATCTCGGTCTCGTTGCAGGCGTAGTCGCCCAGCACGATGGTAAAGTCAGCGCCGTAGCCAGCCACGTTGAAGGTCTGCTCAAAGCTCTTGCCGGCCACATACTCGCTGCCATCGTCGGGCTTGGGAGCGAACTTGCTGATGATGGAGCCGTCGGGGGAGACGAAGAGGATGGCGGCCAGGTTGGCGTTATCCTGCAGCTTCAGGGTCAGGTTGATCTGACCGTTCTCCACCTTCAGGGAGTCCTGGAGATTGTCGGCGTTGAGCAGCTGAGGCTTCTGGTTGTCCAGAGAGGCCTGGAAGGAGAAGGAATCATCCACCACATCGTCGCCGTCGTCCACATAGGCCTCTACGGTGTAGGTGATGGTGGTGCCGTCAGGCAGCTGATTGCCGTCCTTGTCATAGCCGTTCCACACATACTCCTCGTCGGTGGTGGCGTTGTAGATGTAGAAGGGGAAGATCTGGCCGTAACTGCTGTTGTAGTAGCTCTTAGTGGCGTATTCGTGGACGTAGTTGAAGTACTCTTCTCCGGTCTCGGTATTGTTGACACGGAACACCAGCTTGCGGGCGTTACGCAGCATACCGAAATCCAGCTCCATCAGGGGGTTGGCATAGGAGAAGGCGTTGTACTCATCGCCGGAGGCACCGCCCCGCAGATAGGGGTTGGTACCCAGCTGGGCGATCATGGTGAACACGCCAGTGCCATACAGGCTGGCCTCGTTGTAGTCGGGGTTATCGAAGACGGGAGGCTTGGACCAGTCGCCGTAGTAGCCCAGGAAGGGCATGGTCAGGTTCTGGTTGTCAGCGCCCTCCAGGTACAGGTAACCCTCCACATACATGCCGTTTTCAAAGCGGCTGTTGATGTACTCCTTGTCGGCCTCGGTGAGGGTGATGGTGGCAGTGAGGGTGACGGTCTCACCAGCAGCCACGGTGACGCTGTCCTGGCTGACCTTCACCTTGGACTCCAGCAGATAGGGGGTGCCGGCGATGAAGCCATCGGTGGCAGTCTCGGTCTGCACGTCAGAATCGAAGGTGTAAGTCTTGGACTCGTCGGAGAAGTTGGTCACGGAGAACTCAAAGGAGTAGGTTCCCTCGGTGCTGTCGCCCAGCTCGGCCTTGGCACGGCCCATGGAGTTGGAGGTGCTGGACAGGTAGGCATCCACGGTGGTGGCCTTCACCAGGTTCACCAGACCGGCGCCCTGGAGACGGGGGGAATACTTCAGCCCCGTGGAACCGGGCACGTCGATGGGATCGGCGGTGCTCATGAGGATGTTGGTGGCCATGGTCCACATGTCCTGATTGCTGTAGCCCTTGCTGCGCAGGTACTGCATCAGCACGGTCATAGCGCCGGTGACCTGGGGAGTGGCCATGGAGGTACCGCTCATGTTGCCGTAGCCGGTGGGGGTGTCACGGGTGGAATAGATGTTGCCGCCCACGCCGGTGATCTCAGGCTTCAGGGACAGGTCGGGAGCGGGACCCCAGCTGGAGAAGTCGCTCATGGTCTTGGCGATCTGGAAGGAATCGCTCTTGCCGGTGACGGTGAGGGTCTTGGTCTCAGCGTTGGCCAGCAGGTCCCAGGCCTCCTTGGACATGAGCACGCAGGGGATGTTCCCGGCGGCATCGTTGATGGCCATGTTCAGCAGACCGGCGGTGTTGTTGACCACGATACAGGCAGCAGCACCGGCGTTCTGAGCGTTGGCGTGCTTGTCAGGGAAGGCCACGCCGCCGCCACGCCACACCACGGCAACCTTGCCGTTGACGTCCACGCCGTCGAAGTCCTCGGCGGCACCGTAGCCGTCGATCATGACATACTCATAGGAGTTGCCGGCCAGGTTCTCCAGACGGGTGAACACGCCGGAGTCGTTGTAGCCGATCTTGGTCTCACCCACGGTGACGTACTGCTGGGTGATGCGGTCGTTGTCCGCAGAGGCAACAGACAGCACGTGAGAGTAGGTGCTGGGGTTGCCCACCAGGCCGGTGTCGGGGTTGCCGGTCAGGGACAGGTTGTTGCCGTGGTTGTTGTTCAGAGCGTTGTTGGTGTCGTTACCGGCGGCGATGATGACTTCCACACCGGCCTGCTCCAGCAGGTCCAGCAACTCGGTCATGGGAGCATCGTTATCCACGAAGCCGGCGGCGGAGCCCAGGGACAGGTTGGCGGTGTCCACGTTCAGGTAGACACAGTCCTCCAGGGCGGCCATAACGGTATCCCAGTTGGCGCCCTTGGGGTTGAACACCTGCATGACGATGAGCTGAGCGTCGGGAGCCACACCGATGACCTCAGAAGAGGAAATCTTGTTGGCGGCGGCGATGCCAGCCACGTGGGTGCCGTGGTCACTACCAGCGACATCGTGGGACACGTCAATGTTCTTGTTGTAGTAGTTGAAGGCGAAGGGGATCTTGTTGCTGAAGTAGGTGGAAGCGGGGAGCACGTTGGAGTCGGAAGCATTCAGGTTGCTCCAAGCGTTCTGCACATCCTCCACAGTCAGGGAGGTATCGGTGAGCTTGTCCTCGCTCATGGCTTGGAAGTTGGGGTGATTGGCCACGATACCAGTGTCCACAATGGCGATGCGCATGCCCTTACCAGTCCAGCCGCTCTCGTTGGCCACGTTGGAGCCAATCATGTTGGTGGCGTTGTTGGTATAGGGCTCCATCACGGTGTCCTCTTCGGGAATGCTGAACACGGGAGCCACGTACACCCGATCCACGCCGGGCATCTTCTGGATGGCAGCCTTGTTCTCATAGGTGGTGGTGACGGACAGGCCGGTCATGGTCACGGTGTAGGTGTAGCCCACCTCCACGGCGTCACTGCCCAGCTCGTCCTCCAGAGCCTGGGTGAACAGCTCCACGGCGTCCTTCTGGTCGGCAACATAGTTGCTGACGCTGGCGGTGTCGGCGGCGATGTCGTCACCGCTGAAGCCGGCCTCCAGAAGGGACTCCTTGTCCAGAGAGACGATGAAGGTCACTTCGTCCTCGGGAGCGGGGGCAGAGGCGTCGTTGTTCTGAGCAGCGGGAGTGCCGCTCTCCTCCAGACCGATGGTGGCCTGGCCGTCGTCCTCTTTCACTTCGGCCTGGACGGTAGATCCAGACTCTTCACTGGGCAGGTCTGCGTCATAGCCTGCGTGGGGGTTGCCCTCTGTCAGGGAGAGAGCCCCGCTGCCAGCGGCGAAGCCAGGTGTCAGCAAGCCGAGCACCATGACCACCGAGAGCAGCAGACTGACGAGCCTGCGTGATGCTTTCACGTGATGTCTCATGTTATCCTCCTTAGTTTTCGTTTGCCGCTTCCGTCCACAGGGCGGAAGCGAACGGGCGGGGACGGTCCATCCGGGGACAGGCCGGACCTCGCAAATATGAAAACCCCTCATCTTTTCTCTGCGTGGAAACCCACTGCCACCCCTCCTTAACTGGTTTCCAGACGCTTGGTCGAAGAAGACAGGTTATCATCCAACTCGTGTTCTCTCAATTCTCGATTGATAACTGATAAAGGGAAAGACAAAGGGACAGTCCGCTGTGGATATCTGCCCCTTTGCACACTGTGTTGTATTGTACCCGGCCAACCTGGTTACTTGGTCACGCCGGTCCCGGTGCCGCTGGCCCCGTCCAACACCCATTGACAGTCGCTCAGAGACTTGTCCACCTCAGCCCACAAAAGCCAGGTGGCCATGTCCGAAGTTCCCATACCCGAAGACTGGGCATCCACATGCACGGACACCATGTTGCTGACTTGGGTGGCGCTGTCCAGGCTGAGTTGGGTAGAGCCGCTGTTGACGGTGTACTTCACCAGCACCAGGGCCTTGCTGTCAAAAAAGTTGTTGTCATATGCGGCCAGCTTGTCGCTGCCGTACAGACCGAAGCGGTTGAGCTGGTCCACACTGGACACGCAGGTCACGGAGTTGCCCGCGCCCTGCTGATAAGTGATGCGCAGCTTGTCGCTGCCTTCCAGAGTCACGGACTGGCTGCCCACGGCTCCGGTGCCGCCGCCGGCAAAGCCGCTCTGGCTGGGTTTTTCAGAAATGGCTGCGGACGGACTGGTCAATGGCATACTGCTCTCCTCCTGAGGGGATGAGGTACATCCCACGGTTATGGTACACATGGCCGCTGCCAACAGCAGCGCAGCCAGTTTCTTGTTCTTCACGTGATTCCTTCCTCCTTATGCCCACGGTAGCGGGCGGGTGAATTCGCTTCGCTAATTCACTAAACAACACCCGGCGCAAAAACCGCCCCCACCTAGATGAGGGGACGCATCCTCAATCAACCAGGTATGTTCTGGAATTCTGGCTTATCCTCCTGCATTATAGGGCATGTTCCTTGATTTGTCAATCCAACACACAAATCTACCTTTTTCTCCTTCTTCTCTGTGGCATTCCTGTGATTTTTTCGTAAAATTAAAGAAAAATGTTGCAAAAATGTAAAGAATATAGGTTGATTCCTTTTTTATCCATTAAAAATTGTTGAAATTTTTCAGTTTTCTGCCATAAAGTGGGATGGAATCCCTGTACCGGGAACTTCGTTGACAGGGCGGGGGAAAGCACCTAAAATGGAGGGGATACCACCCCCGGAGAGGGGGAAAGGAGCGAAGCGCATGTATCGAATTCTAATTGTGGAGGATGATCGGGGCATTGCCGGGGCGGTGCAGATCCAGTTGGAGGCCTGGGGACTGGAGGCCAAATGCGTCTCCGACTTCCGCAACGTGCTGGGGGAGTTTGCTCAGTACCAGCCCCACCTGGTGCTCATGGACATTGGACTGCCCTTTTTCAACGGCTTCCACTGGTGCAGCCAGATCCGTACCGTCTCCCAGGTGCCCATTGTCTTTCTCTCCTCCGCCTCGGACAACATGAACCTGGTGATGGCCATGAACATGGGGGCGGACGACTTCATCGCCAAGCCCTTTGACCAGGGGGTGCTCATTGCCAAGGTGCAGGCCATGCTCCGCCGGGCCTATGACTATGCCGGAGCCGTGCCGGTGCTGGAGCACCGGGGAGCCATGCTCAACACGGGAGATGGCACCCTCACCTATCAGGGGGAGAACATCGACCTGACGAAAAATGAGTACCGCATCCTTCTGGCCCTGATGCGCAACAAGGGCAGCGTGGTCAGCCGAGAGCGGCTGATGGAGCTTCTCTGGGAAGGGGACAGCTTTGTGGACGAAAACACCCTGACGGTGAACGTCAACCGCCTGCGCAAGAAGTTGGACGGGGCGGGGCTGAAGGCCTTCATCACCACCAAGTTCGGGGTGGGCTATCTCATCTCTTAAATAAGGAGGGCGTCATGAGATACCTGAAAACCTATCTGAGGGACCGCCTCCCGGCGGTGGGGATTTTCCTCCTCTTCTCCCTCATCTTTCTCACCGTGTTTGCCCTGTACCGACTGCCGATGGCCGCGGTGCTCTACCCGGTGGGGCTGTGCGCCGTGCTGGGGTGCGTGTTTTTAGGGCTGGACGTCCGGCGAGCCCAGGAGCGGCACCGCCGCCTGGAGCAGCTCTCCCAGCTGTCCGGAGCGGTGATGGGGGAGTTCCCCCTGCCCATCAACCAGGACCACCGGGACTACCAGCACATCATCCAGCTGCTGCGGGCCGAGCAGGCCCAGCGGGAAGGGGAGATGCAGCGCCGCTATGAGGACATGGTGGACTACTACACCGTGTGGGCCCACCAGATCAAGACCCCCATTGCCTCCATGCGCCTGACCCTCCAGAGCCAGGACTCCCCCACCGCCCGGCAGCAGTTGGAGGAACTGCTGCGCATTGAGCAGTATGTGGAGATGGTGCTGGCCTTCCTCCGCCTGGACTCGGAGTCCACCGACTACCTGTTCCGGGAGTACCAGCTGGACGGCATCCTCCGGGGAGCGGTGCGCAAGTTTTCCACCCAGTTCATCCGCCGCCACATTGCCCTGCACTATGAGCCCACGGGGCTGCGGGTGCTCACGGATGAGAAGTGGCTGAGTTTTGTGGTGGAGCAGGTGCTGTCCAACGCCCTAAAGTATACCCCTGACGGGGGCGAGGTGTGGCTGGAGCTGGAGAAGCCCGCCACCCTGTGCATCCGGGACAACGGCATGGGCATCGCCGCCGAGGACCTGCCCCGCATCTTCCAAAAGGGGTACACCGGGTACAATGGCCGGGCGGACAAGAAGGCCAGCGGCCTGGGGCTGTACCTGTGCCGCCGCATTTGCCAGAACCTGGGCCATACCATCTCCGCCCAGTCGGTGGCGGGGGAGGGCACCTCCATCCGCATCAATCTGGAGCGGGAACAGCGGTGGCTGGAGTGACTTGTGACAAAAGTGTAAGAAGTGGAGGGCAAAGTGTAAGGAGATGCCATGGAGAGGCGGGATTCTCCCGGCTATAATAAGGGTGTAAACAGCAAAGGAGGAACCGCTCTATGAGTATTTTGGAAGTACAGAGCTTACAGAAGGTCTACACCACCCGCTTTGGCGGCACCCAGGTGCAGGCGCTGAAAAATGTTACCTTCCACGTGGAGGAAGGGGAGTATGTGGCCATCATGGGAGAGTCCGGCTCCGGCAAGACCACCCTTTTGAATATCCTGGCGGCGCTGGATAAGCCCACCGGGGGCCTGGTGAAGCTGGACGGCCAGGAGCTGGGCAAAATCCGGGAGTCTGAGGTGGCGGCGTTCCGGCGGGACCACCTGGGCTTTGTGTTCCAGGACTTCAACCTGCTGGACACCTTCTCCCTGGAGGACAACATCTACCTGCCCCTGGTGCTCTCGGGTAAGCAGCCCAGCGAGATGAAGCAGCGCCTGGTGCCGCTGGCGGCTCAGCTGGGCATCGCCCACCTGCTGAAAAAGTACCCCTATGAGGTGTCCGGCGGCCAGAAGCAGCGGGCAGCCGTGGCCCGGGCTCTCATCACCAACCCCCGCCTCATCCTGGCCGACGAGCCCACCGGTGCTCTGGACTCCAAGGCCACCGACGAGCTGCTGCGGCTGTTTGGCGACATCAACGCCCAGGGACAGACGATCCTGATGGTCACCCACTCGGTGAAGGCGGCCAGCCACGCCGGACGGGTGCTCTTCATCAAGGACGGCGAGCTGTTCCACCAGATCTACCGGGGAGAGAGCACGGAAAACCAGTTCTATCAAAAGATTTCCGACGCCCTCACCCTGTTGACCACAGGTGGTGAGCGGGCATGAGACTGGGATTTTATCGCCGACTGGCGTGGACGGGTATCCGTCAAAACAAGAAGATGTACCTGCCCTACATCCTGGCCTGTATCGGCGTGGTGATGGTCTGCTACATCGTCTCCTTCCTGGGCCTGTCTCCGGTGCTGAAAGAGATGCCCGGAGGAGGCAGCGCCCAGAGCTTTTTGAACACGGGCTTTGGGGTCATGTGCGTGTTCTCCACCATCTTCCTCTTCTACACCAACTCCTTCCTCATCCGCAGAAGAAAGAAGGAGTTTGGCCTGTACAACATCCTGGGTATGGGCAAACGGCACCTGGCTCTGGTGCTGCTGTGGGAGACCGTGATCATCGCGGCCATCACCCTGGTGGTGGGCCTGTTCTGCGGCGTGCTCTTCTCCAAGGTGGCCGAGCTGGCCCTCACCCGCATTCTGGACGGTGGAGTCACCTACACCATGACGGTGGAGCTGAACTCCGTGGTCAGCACCGTGGTGCTATTCCTGGTGATTTTCGGCCTCATGTTCCTCAACACCCTGCGTCAAATCCACCTCACCAGCCCCATCGCCCTGCTGCGCAGTGAGAACGCCGGAGAGAAGCCTCCCCGTGCCAACTGGATCTTCGCCCTGCTGGGCCTGGTGGTGCTGGCCGGGGCCTACTACTGGGCCATCACCGTGAAAGACCCTATTACCGCCATGATTGGCTTCTTCATCGCGGTGGCCATGGTGGTGGTGGGCACCTATCTGCTGTTTGTGGCGGGCTCTGTGACCCTGTGCCGCCTGCTGCAAAAGAATAAGCGGTACTATTACAAGACCAACCATTTCGTGTCGGTGTCCTCCATGGTCTACCGCATGAAGCGCAACGGGGCGGGCCTGGCCTCCATCTGCATTCTGTGCACCATGGTGCTGGTGATGATCTCCTCCACCTCCTGCCTGTACATCGGCATTGAGGACAGCATCCGTAACCGCTACCCCCGCAACATCAACCTGGACGCCGTGGTGGACTGTGTGAACACCTTGGACGGCTCCCACCAGGAGCAGGTGCGGGTGCTGGCTGAAGAGACGGCGGAGCAGTATGGCGCCACCCCCAGCAACATCCTGGACTACCGGGTGTGCGGCTTTGTGGGGGTGCGTCAGGAGGACCGGATGGGCATGGACGACGTGTTCCTCAGCTCCTACAACATGGAGACCATGGCCAATACCTGGCAGGTGTTTGTGGTGCCGCTGGAGGACTACAACAGCCTGATGGGGAAGCGGGAGACCCTGATGCCCGGTCAGGCGCTGATGTACACCACCAAGGGAAGCGACTACCCCTATGCCTCGGTGGAACTGGGGGAAGGGGTTACCCTGTCGGTGGCCAAACAGGTGGACAGCTTCGCGGACAACGGGGTGGATGCCATGCAGATCATCCCCTCCATGTATCTCTTTGTCCCCAACTTCCAGGAGACGGTGGAGGGGGTTCAGGCCCAGCTGGGTGAGCAGAGTGCCTCCAGCCTCCACTGGTACTACGGCTTTGATCTCAACTGTGACGACGAGACCCAGAAGAGCATTGCCCAGGACTTGCAACAAGAGCTGCGGGACATGGAGATTTCCGCAGGAGATGAGGAGTTTTTCCACGTCTTGCTGGAGGCGGCTGCCCAGGAGCGGGCGGACACCTACGGCCTGTATGGCGGTATGTTCTTCCTGGGCATCCTGTTGGGGGTGGTGTTCATCCTGGCGGCGGTGCTCATCATCTACTACAAGCAGATCTGCGAGGGGTATGAGGACCAGGCCCGGTTTGACATCATGCAGAAGGTGGGCATGACCAAGGGGGAGATCCGCCGCAGCATCAACTCCCAGGTGCTCACCGTATTCTTCCTGCCGCTGCTCATGGCCGGGGCCCACTTGGCCTTTGCCTTCCCCCTCATCCGCAAGCTGCTGCTGCTGTTGGGCCTGACCAACGTGTGGCTGTTTGCCGGGGTGACGGTGGTGTGCTTTGTGGCCTTCGCCCTCTTCTATGTCCTGATTTATCGTCTGACCTCTCGTTCCTACTTCCGCATTGTCAGCGGCATGAGAGAGGAATAACACAAAAAAGGGCCGGATGCGTCAGCATCCGGCCCCAGCTGCATCCAAAGTTTGATAAACAAAAGGGCCGAGTGCATCAGCACTCGGCCCTCATTGTTTGATGTATTAGAAATACTTGCGCACACCCTCGCTGGCGGTGGACTCGTCCTCACTGATGGAGACCGTGTACTTGATACCGCTCTTCTGGGAGAACGCTTCCAACCAATCCAGGAACGCCTCGACATCGGCCTTGTTCTCGGTGGAGACCAGCTTGTTCAAGCTGTCGATGAACACGTGGGTGATGTCGTAGTTGCTGGCGTACAGGCCGTACAGGAATCCCTTCAAGGTGTCATAGTTGGGGATATCGTAGTCGGAGGTCTCAACCAGTCGGATCTTGTAGTTAATATCAAAAGTCAGCTTGGAATCGTGGGCGATGGCAACCACGTTGCCGTGCTCGGTTTCCACTGCTGTGTTGATCAGATCGATCATCTGCTTGGTCTTACCGGTACCCTTGGGGCCCATAATTACTTTGACCATAACAATCACTCCTTATTGGTTTCAAGGGGGAGTCCCCTTTTCTTGTACATCATGTTACCATCTTCCGCGGGAAATTTCAATAACCTTCGTGCAAGATTTCTAAAAAATTTAACAAGTCAAAGTCAAAGACCCAGGGCGTGGTGGGCGGCAATCTGGCCTTCGCCCACTGCCTTGGCCAGCTGGAGGGGCTGGCCGGTGCAGTCTCCGGCGGCGTAAATCCCAGGCAGGTTGGTGGCCATAAAGGAATTGACCTTTACATAGTTGCCATCCAATTCCAGCCCCGGAGCCAGCTGAGTGGGGGTAATGGAGGCCCGCAGCAGGAACACGCCCTGGCAGGGGATTTCCTCCCCCTTGGCGGTGCGCACGCCGCACACCTGGTCCTCGCCCAGGATGTGCAGACCGGGCAGACGCACACTGGTGACTTCGCAGCCGATGGAGCGCAGGTACTCCGTCTCCTCGGCCAGGTCGGGGGCGTCGCCCGCTACCACCACCTGCTTGCCCCGGTAGAACATGCCGTCGCAGGTGGCGCAGTAGCTCACGCCCCGGCCCAGCAGCTTCTCCTCGCCGGGGAGGGGAGTGGCCCGGGCCACGCCGGGGGCCAGCACCACCGCGGTGGCCTGTTCCACCTGGTCGCCGATGGAGGCCATGACGGAGTCGCCCAGGGGCATGAGGGTGAGCACCCGGCCCTGGCGGAATTCCGCACCCATCTCACGGGCCTGAGCCAGCATATCCTCCACCAGCTGCAAACCAGTGATGTGAGCGATACCGGGGTAGTTGTCAATCTGGTGGGCCTTGCACAGAGGGCTGGCGGTGGGGTCGTTGGACACCACCAGCACAGACTTGTTGCGGGCCCGGGCATAAATGGCGGCGGAGAGTCCGGCGGGTCCGGCTCCCACCACCAGAAGATCGTATGGCATAGGATGGTCCTCCTTTTGTTTTTTCTCAGTATACCAACTTTTTCAGCTCCCGGCAAGATGGCCGGAATGGCGGGATTCCCTTGAAAAGACAGCGGAAATTCGCTATACTTGAAATCGATATCAAGAGAGAATCCCAGGGGGATCAACATGAAACGAATTTTACTTTTGACCACGGGTGGCACCATCGCCTCCCGTATGACGGAAGAGGGGCTGGCCCCCGGCATGGACGGGGATATGCTGGCCCACTACATGGGGGGACTGGCGGGCAGCTATGACCTGACGGTGAAGGACATTCTCCACCTGGACTCCTCCAACATCCAGCCCGAGGAGTGGAAGCTCATCGCCTCCCACGTCTACAAGGCCCGGGAGGAGTACGACGGGGTGGTCATCTCCCACGGCACCGACACCATGGCCTACACCGCCTCGGTGCTGTCCTACATGGTGCGCAACATCCCCATTCCGGTGGTGCTCACCGGGGCCCAGCTCCCCATTGAGCACCCCCTCACCGACGGCCTGGACAATCTGCGCACCGCCCTGGCCATGGCCGCCTCGGGGAAGCCGGGGGTGTTTGTGGCCTTTGACCGGAAGGTGATTCTGGGCTGTCGGTCGGTGAAGACCCACACCACCGACTTTGCCGCCTTTGAGAGCGTGAACTGGCCCCTGGTGGGCCGGGTCAGCGGCTCGGGGCTCACCATTGATGAGAGCGCCATTCCCCCGGTGAAGGGGCCCTGCCGCCTGCGGGACCAGCTGTGCCGGGAGGTGTTCCTCATCAAGCTCACCCCGGGACTCAACCCGGAGATCTTCGACATGCTGCTGGATATGCACTACCGTGGGGTGGTCATCGAGGCCTTCGGCACCGGCGGACTCCACTTCATCCGCCGCAACCTCATTGAGAAGTTGCAAAAGGCGGCCCAGGCGGGCATGTCTGTGGTGGTGTGCAGCCAGTGCCTCTATGAGAGCAGCAATTTTGCCCTCTATCAGGCGGGGCAGAAGGCCCTGGCGGAGGGCGTCATCCAGGGCTATGATATGACCACCGAGGCGGCAGTGACCAAGCTGATGTGGGCCCTGGGCCAGACCGACGACCCGGACCAGGTGCGGGAGTATTTCGCCCACAGCTTGGCCGGGGAGCGAAAGGAAGGGTAAAACGTGAACCACAGAGAGCGGATGTTGGCGGGCCTGCCCTACCTGGCCAACCAGAACGGGCTGCTGGAGTCCCGCATGGCGGCCCAGGAGCTGCTGTATACCTACAACAACTTGCCGCCCCAGCGGTGGGAGGAGCAGCGGGGGCTGCTGGAGCAGCTGCTGGGAGGCATCGGGGAGAACTCAACTATTTTACCGCCCCTGCGCTGTGACTACGGCAAGCACATTGTGGTGGGCCGGGACGTGTTCACCAACTACAACCTCACCATTTTGGATGTGTGCCAAGTGACCATCGGGGACCGCACCCTCATCGGCCCCAACGTGTCCATCTACGCCGCCGGGCACCCCATCGCCCCGGAGGACCGGGCCACAGGGTGGGAATATGGCGCTCCTGTCCACATCGGCAAAGACGTGTGGATTGGGGGCAGCTGTGTCATCCTGGCCGGGGTCACCATTGGAGATGGGGCCGTGGTGGGAGCTGGCAGCGTGGTCACCCGGGACGTGCCACCCAATTCCATCGCCGTGGGCAACCCCGCCCGAGTGCTGCGGGAGATCACCCAGGCCGACCGAGACCACTGGAAAAAAGAGATGGAGAGATAAAAAATATCCCGAGAGCTTTTGCTCTCGGGATATTTTTTACAGGATTTTGTCCTGATGCTGGGCAATGTGGTCTTTCAACGCCTGGAAGGACTCCGGGCTCAGGTCATGCTCAATTTTGCACGCGTCCTCGGCGGCAATGTCCGGGGGGACGCCCAGCCAGGTCAGCCACTGGCTGAGGAGCTTGTGGCGCTCATAGATGGTCTCCGCAATGTCCAGACCGGCGGGGGTGAGGACCAGGAAGCTGTTCTCATCCATGACCACATAGCCGTTGTCCCGCAGCAGGCTCATGGCGCGGCTGACACTGGGCTTGGAGAATCCCAGGTGTTGCGCCACATCAATGGAGCGTACCGGCCCTTTTTCGCTCAGAGCCAGGATGGCCTCCAGATAGTTCTCCGCAGAAGCATGGATTTCCATTTCATTTCACCGTCTTTCCCACGCCGCATGTCCGGCGGTGATGGATGTTACACCATTTGGATCATTGTAGCATAATTTGGTCGCCAGGGCAAGCGGAGGGTTACTTTAGCTTTTCCTGGTTGATAATTCCCTTGAGAGGGGTCATGAGCAGGATTTTCAAATCGAAGAAAATGCTCCAGTTCTCGATATAATAGATGTCGTAGCGGATGCGGTCCACAATGGAGGTGTCTCCCCGCAGGCCGTTGATCTGGGCCCAGCCGGTGATGCCCGGGCGCACCTGGTGCTTGACCATGTACAGGGGAATCTCGTCTTTGAACTGCTCCACAAAGTGGGGGATCTCCGGACGGGGGCCCACCAGGCTCATGTCGCCCTTGAGCACGTTGAACAGCTGGGGCAGCTCGTCGATGGACAGCTTGCGGATGAGGGCGCCGAACTTGGTCTTCCGGGGGTCCCGGTTGCGGCTCCACCCGGTGTCCTGCTGGGCGTTGACTCGCATGGACCGGAACTTGTACATGTCAAAGGGCTTGTTGTGCAGTCCCACCCGCTCTTGGCGGAAGATGATGGGGCCGGGGGAGGACAGGCGCACGCCGATGGCGGCAAAGAGCATGATGGGCGAGGTGAGCAGAATGAGCAGCAGGGAGCCCACAATGTCCATGGTGCGCTTGACAACGGCGTAGACCAGGTTGTCCAGGGGAATCCGGCGAATGTTCATCACGGGGATGCCGTTGATGTTGTCAAACTGGGGATTGGAGGGCATGTATTCCGCATAGAAGGGGATAATGGACAGCTTGATGCCCTCTTTCTCACAAATCTCAATGATGGTGGGGGTGAGGGAGAACTCCTGGGCGGACAGTGCGGCCACCACCTCATCGGGCTGGTAGTCGCTGAGCACCGAGGACAGGTCGTCCAGATTGCCCAGGTAGCCCAGGTCGGGGATGGTGTCCTGAGAGGCCAGGTATCCCTCCACAAAGAAGCCCAGGTTGGGGTCATCGGCCAGCGCTTGGATATAGCGCTGGGCCATGGGGCCGTTGCCCAGCAGCAGCACGTGCTTTTGGTTGAAGCCCCGCTTGCGGAACTTGCGCAGACACAGCCGCAGCATCAGCCGCTTGCCGCTGAGGGCGAAGAACACCAGTACGAAGTAGAGCACAAAGGTCAAACGGGAGAAGTAGAACTGTTTGATGAGGAAGAGGATGGTCTGGAGCACCACGAAGTTGATGGAGCAGGCCCAGAACAGCCGCCCTACCTCCCAGTGCAGCCGCTTGGTGCGCAAAGAGTCGTAGAGGTTCATGGCCCCCAGGGTGATGAGGAAGATGGGGAGCATGCACAGGGTGAGGATGAGGTAATAGCGCAGGGTGATGCCCCGGTCGTCAAAGGGGAAGAGGAAGAACCGGGCCCAATAGGCGATGGGCATGCACAGGAAAATGAGGAGGGCGTCTAGAATGACATTGATATAGTTGAGGGTGCGTTGATTTTCCTTGATCATTGTGTGTGAATTCCTCCCTAGTCAAGTAGCTGCTGATACTGTCCCATCACCTGGGGCAGCACCGTGGGCAGCAGATAAGGGGTGACCGCCTGTCGGGCGGTGGTGCTCAGGGCCTGGCGCAGCTGAGGCTGTGCCAAGAGGTCCCGAATCTGTTGGGCGCAGGCCGCCGCATCCCCGTAGGGGTACAGAAGCCCCGCCTGGTTGGGGGCCAGCAGGTCGTGGTGGCCCTTCACGTCGCTGGCAACAATGGGCCGGCCGTAGTACATGGCCTCCATGAGGTTGAAGGGCAACCCTTCAATGCGGCTGGCGGATACTACCACGTCACAGGCGGCGTACCAAGTGGGCATGTCCGACACCTGGCCGGGGAAGCGCACCCGATGCGCCACCCCCAGCTGCTGGGCCAACTGCTGGCAGGCCTCCAGCTCACTGCCCTGGCCGGGGAGGAGCAGATACACCTGCTCCGGCAGTTGGGCCAGAGCCTCCAGGAGCACCGGCTGGCTCTTGCGGTGGGAGAACTCCCCGGCGAAGAGGAGGACAAAGGCGTCCCCGGGCAGCTCCAGGTCGTTGCGCAGCTGTGCGCCCCGCTGGGGCGGGACAGCGGGGAGCTTTTGGGGGTCAATGCCCATACCGGGGATGTACGCCACCTTTTTGCCCAGCTTGTGGGCGGCAGCGTACTGGGTGTCCCACTGGTTCATGGTCAGCAGCAGATCGGTGACCGGGGCGGTGACGGCCTCGGCCGTGCTGAGCACCAGGCGCTTGAGGGCAGCGGTGTCCTGGTCGAAGAGATAGCCGTGGCAGATGGACACCACCTTGGGGCGGTGGCGCATCCCCATCACCGCCAGACGCACAAAAAACGAGGCCAGGGCGGTGTGGCAGCTGATGAGCTGGTACCGGTTTTCCCGGATGAGGCGGCGCAGCTGCCGGGTGGCGGAGATGTTTTTGGGAGAGGCCATGCTCTTCTCCAGGGGGATGGGGTACAGCTTGCGGGCATGGGGCAGCTCCATCACCGCCCCGCCGCAGGCCACATCCACTTCCCAGCCCTGTTCCGTCAGGGCCTTTAGATAGGGAAGGTGGAAGTTTCGGATATGAGAAAACGTGGATGCCACAAAGAGAATGCGGCCCATGGGTGATACCTCCTTGTATCAAAAACCCCAGAAAATGGGGTGGTACGCGAAAATACGACGTGTATTATATCACGGGTTTGGGAGATTGAAAAGTCTCCGGGAAAAAATATGGAGATTCTTAAGAATTACGATAAAAAACATTCGTCGGTTGTACATTGGCGGGGAATGTGGTATGATGAAGAACACTACACCTGCGAGATACAAAGGGAGGTTCTGCTGTGTATCAGCAAAAGCAGAAGTTACAAAACAGTTTGCTTGTCCTGGTGGATGCCGTATGCCTGGTGGCTGCGTTCCTCTTCGGCAGCGTGGTGCGGCTGGAGTTTCGCCCTGACCCGGTGAACCCCACCATGAACGGGGTCATCGCCAACCTGTGGTTGGTGTTGGTGACCTACTTTTGTGTGTATGTATTTTTCAATGCCAACCAGGACTTTACCCGCCGGGACGGCTATGAAGAGCTGGTATATGTGGTCAAAGTCAGTGCGTTTGTGGCGGGAGTCATTGCACTGGTTTTCTTTGCCGCTCACAAGCTGGAGTACCTGACCCGTACCGTGTGGGCAGTGACGGTGCTCAGCAACCTGGTGCTGATGTACACCAGTCACATGCTGGTCAAGAAAGTGGCCAAAAAGCGCCGGGCCATGGCGGAAAAGGAACACATGTACCTGGTGACCACCCAGAGCCGGGTGACCTACATCCTCTCCCAGCTCAAGCACGAGGAGGTGCTGGAGCGGTACACCCTGCGCATCGCCATTGTGGACCAGGACATGCGAGGCATGACCATCGGGGGCTATCCCGTGGTGGCCACCCTGGAGGACATGATGGAGGACCCCCGCCGGGAGGTGGTGGATGTGGCCTACATCAACGTGCCCTATGACACCGGGAAGTCCCTCCAGGAGTACATTGACGGCTTCGAGGAGATGGGCATTCCCGTCCAGCTCAACATCAACATGCTGGAGGGCAAGGAGGGCTACAGCCGCTGCATCGACATGGTGGGCAACATGCCGGTGGTCAGCTTCGCCCCCCGGTTCTTCGACTACAACAAGTTGGTGATGAAGCGGGCCATTGATATCATTGGCGCCCTGGTGGGACTTCTCATCACTGCTGTGGTGAGCATCTTCGTGGTCCCCGCCATCAAGCTGGAGTCCAAAGGCCCGGCCCTGTTCCGCCAGAAGCGGGTGGGCAAGAATGGCCGCTACTTCTATATCTACAAGTTCCGCTCCATGTCGGCGGATGCCGAGGCCCGCAAGGCGGACCTGATGGAGCAAAATGAGATGAAGGGCCAGATGTTCAAGATGACAAACGACCCCCGGGTGACGAAAGTGGGCAAGTTCATCCGTGCCACCAGCATTGACGAGCTGCCCCAGTTCTGGAACATCCTCAAGGGGGAGATGAGCCTGGTGGGCACCCGTCCCCCCACGGTGGAGGAGTTCAAGCAGTACGAGCCCCGGCACAAGCGCCGCCTGAGTATGAAGCCCGGCCTCACCGGCCTGTGGCAGGTCAGCGGCCGCAGCGACATCGAGGACTTTGAGGAAGTGGTGCGCCTGGACGTGGCGTACATTGACAATTGGAATCTCCAGCTGGATGCGAAAATCCTGCTCAAGACCCTGGTGGTCATTTTCAAAAAGGTGGGAGCCCGATAAGCCCTCCACCCAAGCTGTTGTATCAAAAATAGGAGTGAATGAAAATGAAGCAGTATGATTACATCTTGGTGGGCGCCGGTCTGTTCTCCGGCGTCATCAACTACCTGGCCCGTCAGCAGGGCAAGAAGTGCCTGGTGGTGGAGCGCCGGGACCACATGGGCGGCAACGTGTACTGTGAGGATGTGGAGGGCATCCACGTCCACAAGTACGGCGCCCACATCTTCCACACCAGCAACAAGAAGGTGTGGAAGTTTGTCAACGACCTGGTGGAGTTCAACCGCTACACCAACTCTCCCATCGCCAACTATAAGGGCGAGATCTACAACATGCCCTTTAACATGAATACTTTCAGCAAGATGTGGGGCGTGCGCACTCCTCAGGAGGCCAAGGCCAAGATCGACCAGCAGCGCGCTGTCATCCAGGGCGAGCCCCGCAACCTGGAGGAGCAGGCCATCAGCCTGGTGGGCACCGACATCTATCAGAAACTGGTGAAGGGCTACACCGAGAAGCAGTGGGGCCGGGACTGCAAGGACCTGCCCAGCTTCATCATCAAGCGTCTGCCCGTGCGCTTCACCTACGACAACAACTACTTCAACGACGCCTACCAGGGCATCCCCATGGGGGGCTACAACGTGCTGGTGGACAAGCTCTTTGAGGGGGCCGACGTGGAGCTGGGGGTGGACTTCCTGGCAAACCGGGAAAAGTACGAGGCCCTGGGCGACACCATCATCTACACCGGCGCCATCGACGCCTACTATGACTACTGCTTCGGCAAGCTGGAGTACCGCACCGTCCGCTTTGAGACCGAGGTGCTGGACACCGACAACTACCAGGGCGTGGCCGTGGTCAACTACACCGACCGGGAGACCCCCTACACCCGGGTCATCGAGCACAAGCACTTTGAGTTCGGCACCCAGCCCAAGACCGTCATCTCCAAGGAGTACTCCACCGACTGGCAGGAGGGCATGGAGCCCTACTACCCCGTCAACGATGAGCGCAACCAGGCCCTCTATCAGCAGTATGCCCAGAAGGCCGCCCAGGAACCCAACGTCATCTTCGGCGGCCGACTGGGCGAGTACAAGTACTACGACATGGACAAGGTCATCGAGTCCGCCATGAACCTGTGGG
This sequence comes from Pseudoflavonifractor sp. An176, assembly GCF_002160435.1. Lineage (NCBI taxonomy): Bacteria > Bacillati > Bacillota > Clostridia > Eubacteriales > Oscillospiraceae > Pseudoflavonifractor > Pseudoflavonifractor sp. An176. The sequence continues at coordinate 37,537 of NZ_NFKO01000009.1, forward strand.
AGCGGATTCAGGGATGACGTGCACCATTGTCGTAGCGACCCATAAACCCTACCGTATGCCCTCCGACCCCTGCTACCTGCCCCTCCATGTGGGCAGGGCGGGGAAGGAGGATATCGGCTTTTCGGGGGACGATACGGGGGAGAATATCTCCCAGAAAAACCCGTTTTACTGTGAACTAACAGGCCTTTACTGGCTTTGGCGCAACGTGGATTCCGACTATAAGGGGTTGGTGCATTATCGCCGCCACTTCGGGGGAAGCGGGAAGAGCCGTGACCCCTGGGAACGCATCCTCACCCAGGGGGAGCTGGAGGCCCTTTTGAAGGGCCAGGACGTGCTCCTGCCCCGTAAGCGCCGCTATTATATTGAGAGCCTCTACTCCCACTACGCCCACACCCACTATGGGGAACACCTGGATGTGACCCGGGAGATCATTGAGGCCCAGTGCCCCCAGTACCTGCCCGCCTTTGACCGGGTGATGCGCCGGACCTGGGGACACATGTTCAACATGTTTGTGATGAAGGGGGAGAAGTGCGACGCCTACTGCGCCTGGCTCTTCCCCATTTTGGAGCAGCTGGAGGGCCGGGTGGACTACCGGAGCCTGGACCCCTTCCAGGCCCGCCTCTTTGGCCGGGTCAGCGAGTTGCTGCTGGATGTGTGGCTGGAGACCAACGGGTACGCCTACCAGGAGCTGCCCCTGGTGTCCACCGAGCCGGTGAACTGGTGGAAGAAGGGGACCTCCTTTTTGAAGGCCAAGTTCTCCGGCAAGAAGTACGGCTCCAGCTTTTGAGACGTTGGAATAGGTGAAATTGGAATGGAAGAGGAAAAGATAACCGTTAGTGTGGTGGTACCTGTGTACCAGACGCCCCTGGAGCTGTTGCGCCGCTGCCTGGACAGCCTGGAGGCCCAGACCCTGGAGGGGGTGGAGGTGCTGCTGGCCTTTGACGAGCCGGCGGACGGATACCGGGACACCGTGGCCCCCTACGCCCAGCGCATGGCCCTGCGGGTGCTGGAACTGCCCCACGGGGGTGTGTCGGCGGCCCGGAATGCGGGCATCCGCCACGCCCAGGGGGAGTGGATCTCCTTTGTGGATGCCGACGACTGGATTGACCCGGAGATGCTGGCCCGACAGGTCCAGGAGGGGGAGAGCAGGGGCGCGGATATCATCATGACCGAGCACGTCATGGAGTACGGAGCCAGCTCCCAGCCCCGCGGCTATCAGAGTCAGGCCATGCTCTTTGCGGGGGAGGACAAGCGCCGCTTTGAGTGCGACGTACTCAAGCCCCAGACGGGAGCGGGGTTTGTCACCGCCAAGCTGCTGCGCCGGGCGCTGCTCATGGAGAGAGCGATTTTCTTCCGGGAGGAGCTGTCGGCGGCGGAGGATGCGGAGTTTATGTTCCGGGCCGCTTGCGCCGCCCAGTGCATTGCCTACCTGCCCCTGCCCATGTACCACTACTGGTTCAATGCCGCCTCGGCGGTGCGCCGTTACCGCTCCGACTACGCCCAGCGGTATATCCGCTCCATGGAGGCCATCCGGGCGGACCTGGACCAGATGGGGGACCGGGGGTACTGCCGGGGGGCCTACCACAGCTGTGTGCTCTACCACCTGCTGCTCATCGCCGTCAACGACTCCTTCCACCCGGACAACGGGCTGGGGGGACGGGCCCAGCGGAAGGCGTTCCGGGACCTGGTGCGCACCCCGCTGTTTGCCCAGTCCCTGGAGCACGTGCACCTGGGGGACTTCTCCACCACCCGGAAGGTGACCCTGCTGTGTGTGAAGCTCCGGTTTTACTACGGGGTGTATCTCATTGCCAAGGTGCGGCACTGGCAGTTTCGGAAATTTGCAGGACAGTAAGGAATGGACCCATGAAAAACGTATTGGTATTTGGTATGACGGAAAACCCCGGCGGGGTGGAGAGCGTCATCATGAACTATTACCGGGCCATGGACCGCAGCCGGGTGCAGCTGGATTTCCTGTGCAACTCGGACACCGTGGCCTATGAGGAGGAGATTTTGGCCCTGGGCGGCACCGTCTACAAGATTCCCGCCCGGCGGGACGGACGGCGGGCCTTCCACCAGGCCCTGGACGCCTTTATGGCCCAGCACGCCCGGGAGTACTGCGCCATCTGGGTCAACGTGTGCAGCCTGGCCAACATCGACTATCTGAAAGCGGCCAAGCGCTATGGCATCCCCAAGCGCATCATCCACTGCCACAACGCCGCCAACGGGGACAGCTTCCTGCGGGGACTGCTCCACCGGTACAATCGGCGGGTGGTGCGGGGCGTGGCCACCGATTTCTGGTCCTGCTCCGACGGGGCCTGCCCCTGGTTTTACGGGGCCCAGGCCCATGAGCTGCCCCACTATCAGCTCATCACCAACGCCATTGACCCCGCCCAGTTTACCCCCGACCCCCAGGTGCGGCAGGACTACCGCCGCCAGCTGGGGTGCGAGGACGCCCTGGTGGTGGGACACGTGGGGCGCTTTCACTTTCAAAAAAACCAGAGCTTTCTCCTGGACGTGGTCTCGGAACTGGCCCGCATGGGCCAGCCGGTGAAGGCGCTGCTGGTGGGCCAGGGGGAGGACCTGGAGCCCATGCGTGAGAAGGCCCGCTCTCTGGGGCTGGAGGGCCAAGTGGAATTTCTGGGGGTGCGGTCCGACACTGCCCAGCTCTACCAGGCCATGGACGTGTTTGTCTTCCCCTCCCAATTTGAGGGGCTGCCCATGGCCCTGCTGGAGGCTCAGGCCAACGGCCTGCCCTGTGTGGTGTCCGACGCCATTGTACCGGAGATTCAGGTCAACCCCAACCTGTACCGCCTCTCTCTCCAGGATAGCCCCAAGCAGTGGGCGGAGTGTGTGGTGAACAAAGCCCTCAAGGCGGGGCGGGTGGACCAGACCCAGTTTGCCCACTCCCCCTATGACATCAACAGCCAGGTGCAGCGTCTGCAAGCGCTGCTGACAGAGGAGGCACTATGAAGCAATTCTGCATTGTGGAGCGGGACTCCCACGAGTTCCACGCAGGCTCCAAGGCCCGCAACGATGTGGGAGAGATTCTCACCGCCCAGGGGTGGACGGCCCTGCCCGTCCACCGCAGCCAGGGCAAGGGCACCCCGGATAAGCTGAAAATGGCGGCGGTGACCTGGATGGACTGGCGGGGAGTGGCCAAGCAGTTGTCCCCCGGGGACACCCTGCTGGTGCAGTACCCCCTGGATATGTACCCCAAGGTCAGCCGTCTGGCCATCCCCTTTTTGCGGGGAATGAAGGAAAAGGGCGTGCAGCTCATTTTCCTCATCCACGACCTGGACAGCCTGCGGGGCGTGGAGGGCAACGGAGAGCGGCAGTTCTTGGAGCTTGCTGACCTGCTCATCGCCCACAACCAGGAGATGACGGAATACTTATGCGAGCGGGGATATGGGGACAAGGCCATCCGCACCCTGGACCTCTTTGATTACCTATTGGAGGAGGAGCCCACCGCCTGCAACACCCAGGACCCCTGGGAGGTGGTGGTGGCGGGAAATCTCCGTCCGGACAAGGCGGGGTATGTCTACCGTCTGGGCCAGCTGGACTCCAAGGTCCGCTTCCGCCTCTACGGCCCCAACTATCAGGAGGGGGTGCCCCAGGTGGGGGTGAAGTACTGCGGCCAGTTCCCCCCCGAGCAGTTGCCCCAGACTCTGCGGGGCGGCTTCGGCCTGGTGTGGGACGGCGATCGACTGGACTGCTGTGATGGAGTGTACGGCACCTATTTGAAGTACAACAACCCCCACAAGGCATCCCTCTATCTGGCCTGTGGCATCCCGGTGATGGTGTGGGACCAGTCCGCCCTGGCCGACTACGTGGTGGAGCACCATTTGGGTATTGCGGTGGGTAGCCTGGAAGAGCTGCCCCGCCGGCTGCAGCACATGAGCCGGGAGGAGTACCAGACCCTGTGCCAGGGAGCCCGGGAGATGGGCGCCCGGCTGCGCCGGGGCGCCATGCTGGGCCGGGTGCTCCGGGCCTATGAATCATCCAAGGACGAGGTGACAGAATGAAACGCCACGATGGACTGCGCCAATGCCTTTTCTGGTGCGCTTTTCTCCTCTATTTGGTGGCCACCACCCTGCAATTTACCATGGCCACCGAGGTGGGTATGGTGGGCAAGATATTGACCCTGGCCCGCTACCTCTCCTTTGGGCTGGCCGGGTTGAAAATCCTGTGGGATTGGGCGTTGCTGGGCCTGAAAAAGGAGGGGCCGTGGTCCCTGACCCGGGGGGCGGTGGGCTGTGCCTTGAAATATATCCTGCTGGCAGGGATTGTGCTGCTGGCGGTGGTGACCTCCAAGGATACCTTGCCCCTGTTTGTGCTGGTGCTGCTGCTGGCCTCCAAAGGGGTGGAAGTGGACGACATCTTTGGGATCGCCCTGCCTGTGCAGGTACTGGTGCTGGCGTTTGTCTTCTTTCTCACCCTGGATGGGACCCTCCCCGACCTGACGTACGTGCGGGAGGACGCCACCGTGCGCCACTCCCTGGGCTTTACCTATCCCACCGTGGTGATGACCTACTTTTTTTTCATCCTGGTGTGGGCCATGTGGCGGTGCAGAAAGGGCATCTCAGTGGGCTCCGGAGTGGCGCTGTTGGCGGTCACCGTGGGCCTTTACTACCTCACCGACGCCCGCAACGGCTTTTTGCTCTCCTGTGTGGTGATTCTGGTGGAGATGGTGCTGGGCCAGCGGTCCCGTTGGGATGGCTTGGCCCGCCGTCTGAGTGAGCAGCGCTGGTGCCGGGTGTTGTGCCGGGTGGTGCGGTTTGGCTATGAATACTGTGCCGTGCTCCTGTGCGTTTTGTTGGCGGGACTGTGCTGGCTCTATCCCGCCCAACCGGCAGCGATGCTCAACAGTCTGCTCTCGGACCGTATCCGGCTCACTGCCCAGGCGGCTGCCAACTACGGCATCCACCTGTTGGGCAACTCCATCCAGTGGGTGGGCTACGGCGGAGATGTGGATTGGGCGACCATTGGAGAGCGGTACAACTTTGTGGACTGCTCCTATTCCCTGACCCTGTTCAACTACGGCGTGATCTTCTCTGCCCTGGTCCTGGTGGGGCTGGTGCTTCTGGCCCGTCGGCTGTACAAACAGGGCAATTGGAACCACTGCTTCCTCTATCTCATGGTGTTGGGATGCTGCTTTATTGAGCCTCGGCTGCTGGAAGTGCACCTGAACCTGGTGCTCTTTGCCGCCGCGCCCATCCTGTACACCTGTCCCAAGTGGCTGGAAGGCAGGAAGTGACCATGGCCAAGATTCAGTCGGTAAAATTCAATTTCGTCATGAACAGCATCCTCACCATGTCTGCCATGATCTTCCCCATTATCACCTACCCCTATGTGACCGGGATTTTGGGGCCTCAGGGAATTGGCACGGTGTCCTTTGCCAACTCGGTGGTGACCTACTTCTCCATGTTTGCCCAGCTGGGCATTCCCACCTACGGCATCCGGGCCTGCGCCAAGGTGCGGGACAACCGGGAAGAGTTGTCCAGAGTCACCCAGGAGATCTTGCTTATCAACCTGGTGACCTGCGTGGTGTCCTATGTGCTGTTCTTTATCTCCCTCCAGGCCATCCCTCAGCTCCGGGAGGAGAAGGGGCTCTACCTGGTGATGAGCTCCATGATTCTGTTCAACTCCATCGGGGCGGAGTGGCTGTACAAGGGCCTGGAGCAGTACCGCTATATCACCCTAAGGTCGGTGCTCTTTAAGTTCATCGCCCTGGTGGGGATGTTCCTCCTTATCCATGAGGAGGGGGACTATGTGATCTACGGCGGCATCACCATTTTTGCCTCCGTGGGGTCCAACCTCTTAAACCTCATCAACCTCAAGTGGCTGGTGGATGTGCGCCCCATGGGGCACTACAACTTCCGCCGCCACCTGCGGCCCATCTTCGTGTTCTTCGCTATGTCCATCGCCACCACGGTGTACACCAACATGGACAATGTGATGCTGGGCTTCCTCCGTGGCACCACCGAGAACGGCTACTATGATGCCGCGGTGAAGATCAAGAACATCCTGGTCAGCGTGGTGGCCTCCCTGGGCACGGTGCTGCTGCCCCGAGTGTCCTACTACGTGGAGCGGGGGGAGAAGGAGGCCTTTGCCCAGGCCACTCAGAAGGCCCTGCGGTTTGTCTTCCTGCTGGCCATGCCTCTGTGCCTCTACTTCATCCTCTTTGCCCGGCCCTCCATCTACCTGCTGTCGGGCAAGGCCTTTGAGGCCTCCATTTTGCCCATGCAGCTGATCATGCCCACTCTGGTGTTCATCGGCCTGACTAACATTATGGGCATTCAAATTCTGGTGCCCACCGGGCGGGAGAAACAGGTGCTGTTCTCCGAGCTTGTGGGGGCTGTGGTGAATGTGGTGGCCAACTCCCTGCTCATTCCCCAGATGGGGGCGGCCGGAGCGGCCATCGGCACGGTGCTGGCCGAGCTGGCGGTGCTGGTGGTGCAGATCGTCGCCCTGGGCCGGGAAATTCTCCCCGCTCTGGCGAAGCTGCCCTATCTCAGGGTATGGATGGCCCTGAGCGCTGCGGCGGCCTCGACGGGGTGGCTGTTGGGCAGTTCCCTCCACCCCCTCGTGGTACTGGTGGCTTCGGCGGTGCTGTTTTTCGCCTCCTATGGGGTACTCCTGCTGCTGTTGGGAGAGCCTATGGTGCGGGAGATCTGGTCCCAGGTGTGGGAAAAGACCGTGGGAAAAGTGTTGAAAAAGTAAATGGAATCTGGTATAATTCGTTGGATAAACACCAGCGAGGACAAAAGGAAGCTGGCGCATCCCGCCAGCTTCTCTTTTTTGGGAGGGAACCCCTTGTCTCAAATCAAATTATTTGTGTGCTGTCACCAGGCGGGGCAGCGCGTCCCGGCGCACCCGCTGCTCCAACCCGTGCAGGTGGGGGCGGCGCTGGCCCAAGACCATTTCCCTGGTTTTGCCCACGACGATGCGGGAGAGAACATCTCCCAGAAGAACCGCTCCTACTGTGAGCTCACCGCCCACTACTGGGCGTGGAAGAACGTGGAGGCGGACTACTACGGATTTTTCCACTACCGCCGCTACCTGTATCTGGACGAGCACGCCCGCCGTCCCTACCGTCTGGCGGGAGAGTTGACGGCGGAGGGCCTGGAGACCCTAGGCTTCGACCGGCTGGAGCAGTGGCTGGAGGGCAAGGCCTGCGTGGTGCCCATGGGAGAGGACATGCACATCTCGGTGCGGGACCACTACGCCCGGGCCCCTTATCACCACCGTGAGGACTTGGCTCTGGTGGAGGACATTGTGAGGGAGAAATACCCGGACTATGTGCCCGCCATGGAGGAATATCTCTCCGGCACCAACTGTTATTTTGGCAATATCTTTATCATGCAAAAGCCCCTGTTTGACCAGTATTGCGGGTGGCTTTTCTCCATTCTGGAGGAATTTGACCGCCGGGCAGACACCACCGGCTACTCCACCCAGGAGCTGCGGGTGGACGGGTATCTGGCCGAGCGGCTGTTGGGGGTGTATGTCACCCATCTGCGCCGCACCACTGGGACCCAAGTGTACGAGCTGCCCCGGGTGCAGTTTGAGCCGGACAACAAGAAGCGGGTTCAGCGGAAGCTGCTCAACGCCCTGCTCCCACCGGGGAGCCGCCGGAGGGCTTGGGTGAAGAAGGGAAGAGGGTGAAGCGCTTGGCAGCATGTGACATTTCTGTGATTATCCCGGTGTACAACATCCAGCAGCACTTGCGGGAGTGCCTGGACAGCGTGCTGGGCCAGAGCTATCCCCATCTCCAGGTGATCTGTGTGGACGACGGCTCCACCGATGAAAGCCCCGCCATCCTGGCCGAGTACGCCCAGAAAGACCCCCGGGTGCAGGTCATCCGCCAGAAAAACGCCGGACCCGGCGCTGCCCGGAACACTGGACTGGAGGCGGCAACGGGGGAGTATGTGATTTTCCTGGACTCGGACGACTGGTTCGAGCCGGACTTTTTGGAACAGATGGTGGACACCGCCCAGCGGGAAGGGGCGGACGTGGCCATTTGCCGGGCGGTGGAGTTTGACACCAACTCCGGGCGGGAGCTGCCCTCCGAGTGGATGATGAAAAAGCAGTATCTCCCCGGCAAGCTGGCCTTTGCCCCCCAGGAGATGGCTGACCACCTGTTCCAGTTCACCTATGGCATGCCATGGGACAAGTTCTACCGCCGGGAGCTGCTCACTTCTTCGGGCATTCGCTACCCGGCCCTGAAAAACTCGGAGGATCTGGCCTTTGTCTATCCCACGCTGTTGGCGGCAACACGCATTGCCGTGGTGGACCAGGTGCTCATTCATCACCGGATTAACCGCATGGCCTCGGTGTCCAACAGCCGCTGCGGCCAGCCCGAGGCCCCCTATGAGGCCTTCCAGATCGTCAAGGAGTATCTGGAACAGCACCAGCTCATGGACACCTACCGCCGCAGTTTCCTCAACTGGGCCATGGAGTTCTTGGTCTGGCACATCAGCAACATGTCCCAGCGGGACATTCAGAGACAATACCTACACACGCTGCGGCGCCAGTGGCTGCCCCAGCTGCACTTTGAGGAGCATCCCGCCAGCTACTACGAGAGCAAGAGCTGTTACGCCAAGTATCTGCTGGCCCGGTATGCCCCTTATCCTGTGTTTGCCGCCGTGGTGAAGGTGTATAAAAAAGCCAAACATGGGGGGCAGTGAGCATGGAGAAGATGCAAATTTCCGTCATTATCCCGGTGTACAACACCGAGGCCCACTTAAACGCCTGCCTGGACGGCGTTCTGAGCCAGAACATCCCAAACCTGGAGGTCATCTGTGTGGACGACGGCTCCACCGACCGCAGCCTGGAGGTACTCCGCGAGTACGCCGCCCGTGACCCCCGGGTGGTGGTGCTCACCCAGAAAAACTCCTTTGCCGGCGTGGCCCGCAACCATGGCCTGGAGGTGGCCCGGGGTGAGTACGTGGCCTTTTTGGACTCCGATGACCAGTTTTTGCCCGGGGCCCTGGAGGGGCTGTATGCCCAGGCCAAGGAGCATGACCTGGACGTCATCAAGGCGGGCTTTTCCTATGTGGAGCCGGGAGGAGAGCCCTACACCACCCTGTACTCCACCTTGAGCTGCATCGGCAAGAGTCAGGCCAAGCGGGTGATGCGCTTCACGGACCTGCCTCTGCGCCTGCTGCAAGTGCCCGACGTGCCCTGGAATGGCCTGTACCGCCGGGCCTTTTTGGAGCAAAACCACATCCACTTCAATAGCCTCCGGTGCATCAACGACCACTCCTTCTGGATTGCCTGCCTCATCCACGCACCCCGGCTCATGGTGACCCACACTCCGGTGGCCTGCTACCGGGTGGAACAGAGCACCTCTCTGGTGGGGCGTAAGGCGGCCCATTTCCACTGTCAGCTGGAGTCCTATGCAATTGTCCGGGAGATGGTGAAGGATTTGCCGGACAAGCTGCGCCGGGCTGTCATGCGCAACGAGCTCAACGGCATGTTCGGCTGGTATGAGCGGCTGCGCCCCCAGGCCCCGGACGTGGAGGGCCTGGACCGACAGGTGGCGGAGTTTTTGAAGCAGTTGGACGAGGAAGAGGTGGGGGTGAAATTCCTCCGCTCCTTCTCCTATAGCGGCTCCTATTTCTCCCTGCGCTATGGCCAGCCTGCCCCCAAGCGCCCCAACCCCCTGGTGCGGGCGGTGAGTTGCTGGCGGGACCACGGCTGGACCTACACCTGGGAGAAGCTGCGCTCGAAAGGAGAACAGACATGGGTACGGTGAAAAACGCCTTGAAAAAGGTGCTGCCCCCGCCTGTCTCCGCCTTCAACCGGGAGGTGGAGCGGATTTTGGCCGCTCAGGAGGGCAATGCTCAGCTGATCCAACAGTTGCGCCATGAGGTGGAATCGCTGACCCGACAGCTGGAGGATACCCAGAAGATGGTGAATGTCCTGACCAAAGTTGTGCAGGAGAACCAAGCTGCAAAACTGGAGCATGTGCGCAGACAATCGGTGGATGCCTCCCGGAATGCGGCAGAAGGGACTTGGGCCAACGTCTTCCACGATACGATTCGAGAAAGCAAGTGGCTGACCGATGCCACATTTTCGCCGGGCAGATGGGCGGTGGGATATCCCTATCTGTATGCCATGTATCGAGTGCTCAACGAATTCCAGCCCAAGCGTATTTTAGAGCTGGGGTTGGGCCAGTCCACCCGAATGATTGCCCAGTATGCTGCGGCCCATGAGGGCGTAGAGCATCTTGTGGTGGAGCATGACCCGGCGTGGATTCAATTTTTCAGCCAGGCATTCTCCCTGCCCGCCTCCACGCAGATTGTACAGCTGGAGCGGGAAATGGTGCCCTATCAAGAGGCACAACAGGTGCGCGTGTTCCAGGGCTTTCAGCAGGCCTTGGCGGGAAAGCAGTTTGACTTTATCTCCATCGACGCACCGTTGGGTGGAGATATGAAGGAGTACGCCAGGATCGACGTATTGCGTATGATGCCCGGATGTTTGAGTCGGGACTTTGTCGTTATGGTGGATGACGCAGAGCGACCGGGAGAGCGGCATACCGTGGCAGCTATGGAGAAATGCTTGCAGGAACATGACATTGCCTATCAGCGTGGCGGATACAACGGGAAAAAAGATACCGTTTTGCTCTGCTCACAGTCTGTGGGATTTTTGAGCAGTATGTGAGGGCTTGCCCCTGACACATCATGTGATGAAGAAAAGGAATGGAGAAAAAAGAAATGGAACCTAAGGTTTCGGTGATTATCCCGGTATACAACGTGGAGAAGTATCTGGGCCCCTGCCTGGACAGTATATTGGGACAAACTCTGAACAACATCGAGGTCATCTGCGTGGACGATGGCTCCACCGACCGCTCCCTGGAGATTCTCCGGGAGTATGAGAAGCGGGATGCCCGGGTGAAGGTGCTCACCCAGCCCAACACCAACGCCGGAGCGGCCCGCAACAAGGGCATCCAGCAGGCCAGGGGCGAGTACCTGTCCTTCCTGGACTCCGACGACCACTTTGACCCCACTATGCTGGAGAAGTGTGCCGCCCGTATGGACCAGGACGGGTCTGACGTACTGGTCTTCGGGGCCAAGCAGCACAACATGCGCACCGGGGTCATCTCGGACATGCCCTGGAGCCTGCGTCTGGACCGCTGCCCCCAGAAGTCGGTGTTCACCCCCCGAGAGGTGAAGGACTACCTCTTCAACAACTTCCAGAACTGGCCGTGGAACAAGCTGTTCCGCCGCTCCTTCGTGGAACAGCACCACATCACCTACCAGGAGATCACCCGCACCAATGACATGGCTTTTGTCTGTCAGGCGTTGGCCCAGGCCGGGCGCATCTCGGTGCTGGACGAGTATCTGGCCTACTACCGGGTGGAGACGGGCAGCAGCCTCCAGCAGAGCAACCACCGGGACCCTATGGCCTTTACCCAGGCCTTTGTGGAGACCAAGCGCCGCCTGGAGCAGGTGGGACTGTACCACAAGTTTGAGAAGAGCTTTTTGAATGTGGTGCTCAGCGGCACCCGAACCAACCTCTATAATATGAAGACGGTGGAGGCCAAGGAGACGGTGGTCCGCTGGATTCAGAATGAGATGGACCAGGAGTTCCACGTGTTCTCCAAGGACCGCAGCTATTTCTACATGCCCGCTCACTATGACGAGCTCAAGGACCTGAGCCAGCAGGGCGAGGTGGCCCGACAGGTGGCGGCCCCGGTGAAGCAGCCCAAGGTGTCGGTGATTATGCCCTCCCTCAATGTGGGCCGCTTTATCCGGGAGTGCATCGCCAGTGTCAGCAAGCAGACCCTGGAGGACATTGAAATCATCTGTGTGGACGCCGGGTCCACCGACGGCACCCTGGAGTTGCTGGAGTATGCCGCTCAGCTGGACCACCGAATTCAGGTGGTGCGCAGCGACAAGAAGAGCTACGGCTACCAGATGAACCTGGGACTGGATGCAGCTCGGGGCGAGTACATCGGCATTGTGGAGACCGACGATTGGATTGAGCCCACCATGTTTGAGACCATGTACCAGGCCGCCAAGGCCCAGAAGGCGGACATGGTCAAGTGCAACTATCACTGGTTCACCACCGGGCAGGGCAGACAGTCCCTCCCCTTTGAGAACCTGTCCCGCTGCCAGTACGGCAAGGTGTTCTGTCCCCGCACCGACGACCACGCCATTTTCACCACCACTCCCGCCATCTGGAGTGGCATCTACCGCAAGGACATGCTCACCAGCCACGGCATCCGCTTCCATGAGACCCCGGGGGCCTCCTTCCAGGACACCTCCTTCCACTTCATGGTGTGCACCGTGTCCCAGCGCTGCTATCTGCTGGAGGACCACCTGCACCACTACCGCAAGGACAACGACGGCTCCTCGGTGCACTCCAAGGGCAAGGTGTTCTGTGTCAGTGACGAGATGCACTACTATGAGCAGTTCCTGGAGAAAAATCCCCAGTACAAGAAGGAGCTGTATGCCTTCTACCTGTCTTTGAAGTATGAGAAGTACCGCTGGAACTACGAGCGCCTGACGGCGGAGAACCAGTGGTCCTTTATGGAGCTGATGCACCGGGAGTTCCAGGAGGCTCACCGCCAGGGCCAGCTGGACAATCGGGAGTTTACCCCCGACGCCTGGGAGAACCTGAGCCGGGTGGTCACCAACCCCATCCAGCAGTTCAAGCTCACCTGTAAGACCTATTCCACCCGCCCCAACCTGTCCCAGGTGTTCCCTGCCCAGGTGGTGGTGGAAAGCCGGGTGGAGGCCCCCAAGGTGTCGGTGATCATCCCCATGTACAATGTGGAGGAGTACATTGCCCAGACCGTGGACAGCGTGCTGGGCCAGACTGACAAGCAGGTGGAAGTGGTGTGTGTCAACGACGGCTCGGTGGACGCCACCCTGGACATTGTCCGGGACATCGCCCAGCGGGACGGCCGGGTGACCCTGCTCCACCAGATCAACAAGGGCCAGTCTGCTGCCCGCAACGTGGGCATCCAGCAGGCCAAGGGTGCGTTTATCATCTTCCTGGATGGGGATGATATGCTGGAGGAGAACACCGTGGCCACCCTCTATCCCCAGGCGGTGGAGCGGGAGCTGGACGTGCTGTACTACGACGGCAAGTCCATCTACGACACCCCCGAGCTGGAGAAGGCCCACCCCTATTACAAGACGGCCTATGAGTACCTGGCCGAGTTGCCCGATGTGATGACGGGCCGGGACCTGTTCTGCCGCATGAAGGACGACCGGAAGTACCGGGCCTCCCCCTGTCTGGGCATGTACCGCAAGTCCTATCTGCTGGACAAGCACTTGACATTTGTGGAGGGCATTGTCCACGAGGACAACCTGTTTAGCATTCAGTCCTTGGTACAGGCCCAGCGGGTGGCCCACGTCACCGACCAGCTGCTCATCCGTCGGGTGCGGGAGGGCTCCACGGTGACCATGAAGAAGACCTTCATGCACATCTATGGCTACCTCACCTGCATGACGGGCATGTATGAGTTTATCCAGAGCCGGGAGTACGACCAGGAGCTGCAGCGGCATGTGTCCACCGAGATCAGAAGCCTGTCCCGCCAGACCTGGAACGACTACGCTCTGGTGGAGGACAAGGGCGCCTGCCGGGGTAAGCTGACCCCCGCCGAGGACATGATGCTCAACGCCCTTATGGCGGGAGCGGGCGGCGGAGGCGGCTTTGCCGCCGACGAGGCCAACCTCATCCGAGCCTCCTGGACCTACCGCATCGGTAGCTTCTTCACCTTCATCCCCCGGAAAATCCGGGGCGGCATCCGCTGCTACCAGGAGAACGGGAAGGAGTACACCATCAACCGGGTGAAAGAAAAATTCGCACACTTGTTTGGGAGATGAAACAGATGAACATTGCCATTGCCGGAACCGGCTATGTAGGACTGGCCAATGCCATTTTGTTGGCCCAGCACCACCACGTCACTGCGGTGGACCTGGTGCAGGACAAGGTGGACGCCATCAACGCCAGAAAGTCTCCGCTGGTGGATGCGGAGATTGAGGACTACCTGAAGAACAAAGACCTGGACCTCACCGCCACCACCGACGGGGCGGCGGCCTATTCAGGGGCGGACTACGTCATTGTCTCCACCCCCACCAACTACGACCCGGTGAAGAACTACTTCGACACCTCTTCGGTGGAGTCCGTGGTGCGCCTGGTGATGCAGGTCAACCCCGAGGCCATCATCGTGGTGAAATCCACCGTGCCGGTGGGCTTTACCCTGGGCCTGCGGGAGAAGCTGGGGTGTGAGAATCTGATTTTCTCCCCCGAGTTTCTCCGGGAGGGCAAGGCGCTCTATGACAACCTGTACCCCTCCCGCATCATTGTGGGAGCGCCCCTGGACGACCCCCGGCTCAAGGCGGCGGCGGAGACCTTCGCCAACCTCCTGGCAGAGGGGGCGGAGAAGAAGGACATTCCCATTCTCATCACCAATCCCACCGAGGCCGAGGCGGTGAAGCTGTTTGCCAACACCTATCTGGCCCTGCGGGTGTCCTTCTTCAATGAGCTGGACACCTACGCCGAGGTGCGGGGCCTGAACACCCGCCAGATCATCGAGGGCATCGGCTACGACCCCCGTATCGGCAACTACTACAACAACCCCTCCTTCGGCTACGGCGGCTACTGCCTGCCCAAGGACACCAAGCAGCTGCGGGCCAACTATGACCAGGTGCCCAACAACATCATCTCTGCCATTGTGGACGCCAACCACACCCGTAAGGACTTCATTGCCGAGCGAATTCTGGAGAAGGCGGGCTACTACGGCCCCCACGGGGAGGGGAGAGACGGCACCCCCGGCAAGCCCTGCGTGGTGGGTGTGTACCGTCTGACCATGAAGGCCAACTCGGACAACTTCCGCCAGTCCAGCATTCAGGGCGTCATGAAGCGCATAAAGGCCAAGGGGGCAGAGGTGATCATCTACGAGCCCACCCTGAAGGAGGACACCTTCTTCGGCAGCCGGGTCATCCGTGACTGGCAGGAGTTTGTGGAAAAGAGCGACGTCATCGTGGCCAACCGCTACACCAAGGACCTGGAGCCCGTGATGGATAAGGTGTATACCCGGGACCTCTACTTCCGAGATTAATTAGGGGAGTTGCTATGATAGAGAAGTTGAAACGCCACCAGTTCCTCTTTGAGGAGCTGGTGAAGCGAGATTTTAAGAAGAAGTACAAGCGCACTGTGTTGGGCATGGCCTGGAGCGTGCTCTCGCCCCTGATGACCCTGCTGGTGATGCGCCTGGTGTTTACCCAGTTCTTTGGACGGGGGATGGAGCACTACACCACCTATCTGTTCTGCGGTAACCTGATCTTCTCCTGCTTTAACGAGTCCACCAGCCAGGGTATGACCTCGCTGATGGGCAACGCCAACATCTTTACCAAGGTCAACGTGCCCAAGTACCTGTTTCTGCTCTCCAAAAACGTGCAGACCCTCATCAACTTTGCCCTGACCTTGGCGGTGTTCTTTGTGTTCTGTCTGTTGGACCAGATCACCTTTACCTGGAAGTTCATTCTGCTCCTTTACCCTGTGCTGTGCCTGGTGCTGTTCAACATCGGCGTAGGTATGGTGCTGTCCGCCCTGTTTGTCTTTTTCCGGGACGTGCAGTACCTGTGGACCATCTTCACCCAGCTTTTGATGTATATGTCCGCCATCTTCTATACCGTGGACATCTACTCCCCCCTGATGCAGAAGATGTTCTACCTCAACCCGGTGTACACCTTCATCTCCTACTTCCGTAAGATCGTCATCTATGGCACCATTCCCACTCCATGGCACCATGGCCTGATGCTGCTGTATGTGGTGCTGGCTCTGGCTGTGGGAGCCCTGATCTACAAGAAATACAACACCCAGTTCCTGTATTACGTGTGATAAAGGGGAGCAAAAGGGTAAGGAGATAACGCATGAAAACCCAAAATCAAAAACGATATCTGATTCTGCTGGCGTTGGTGCTGGTGTTGGCGGTACAGACCGTCATGATGGGGTACTTCGGCCAGAAAAAGGCCGGGTACCACGTGGACGAGGTCTACACCTACGAGCTGTCCAACTATCCCGGGACCTTCTTCTCGGAGACCGAGGGCTTTTTGGACACCTGGGTGGACGGCTCCTTCTTCCAGGAATCCATGTCGGTGGACGGACTGGGGGATTTGGACTACTCCATCCCCTACCACAACCAGGAAAACGACGTGCACCCGCCCATCTACTACTTTGTCATCCACACCGTCTCCGCCCTGTTCCACGGGGAGGTGAGCAAGTGGATTGGCATTCTGCCCAACATGTTCTTCTGCCTTTTGACCACCGTGCTGCTCTACCTGGTGGCGGCCCGGCTCTTTCCCAATCGGGTGCTGGCCCTGCTGGCGGCAGCCATGTGGGCTTGGAGCGTGGGAGGTATGACCACGGCGGTGTTCATCCGCATGTATGCGCTGCTGACTTGCATCGCCATGGCTCTGGTGCTGGTGCACCTGAAGGCCTTGGAGGATGTGCGGCGGGGTAAATTGCGGAAACGGACCGCTGCACTGCTCTTTGTGGTCACTCTGCTGGGCATCCTGACCCAGTATTACTTCCTGGTGCTCTGCTTCTTCCTGTGCGGGATTTTCTTCCTCTACCTGTGTGCCACCCGGCGGTGGAAGCTGCTGGGGGTGTACACGGTGCTGGAGGGCGGGGCCCTGTGCGCCGCTGTGGTCCTCTTCCCCAAGATGCTGTTCCACATCTTTGGCGGCTACCGGGGCAAACAGGCCTTCGGCAGCATGGCCACGAAAGAGGGCACCTTGGATGGCCTGAAAAAGGTGGCCAGCACCATCAGCCGCCAGCTCTTCAACGGCTGGCTCAAGGAGTGCATCCTGCTGGTGGTGGCTGTGGTGGTGGTGTACTTCCTGGTCAAGCACGTGTTGCACCCCCGCCTGTTCCCCAAGGGGGAAGCGGTGGGTATGGCCGTGGAGATGGATGTGCACATGGACCGCAAGCTGCGCCTGCACATCTCCCATGTGGATGTGGCCGTGGCCCTGCTGGGTGTGGTAGCCGTAGGCTACTGGGGACTGGTGGGAAAAGTGGCGCCCTATAAGACCGACCGCTACTTCTTCTGCATCTACCCCCTCATCGTTCTGTGCATGGTCTACCTGGGCTATCGCACCCTGATGCTGCTGGTGCGCAATCCCCAGCGGTGCACCATCGCCTTGGCTGTGGTGGCCCTGGGTATTACCGCGATGTCCTATCGGACCCAGACGGTAAACTACCTCTTCCTGGAGACCAACCAGAGAGCCCAGGAGCTGGCGGGGTACGAGGAGTATCCCGTCATCATCCTCAGCGTCCAGGGAACCCCGGAATTTGCCGACGCCCAGGCCATGGAGTTCCCAGAGCATTCCCAGATCTACCGCTGTGGAGGGAAGGATTTTGCCGCTCTCAGCGATGCCGTGGAGTCCAAGGACCTGGAGGGCGGATTCCTGCTGTTTATCCGGGACTTCGGTAAGATGTCCCAGGAGGAAATTCAGGAACAGGTGGAGGCCCAGCTGGACCTGGACCAGTTTGAGCTCTTGACCAGAATCGGGTGCAACGTCTACTTCTGCACCCTGGAGGAGGCTGCGTCATGATGATTACTGTGGTGGTGCCCTGCTACAACGAGGAGCAGGCCCTACCTTACTTTATCCCGGAAATTCAACAGGTGGCCAAGACCTTGGAGACGCAGTACCAGGTGGACCTGGAGGTGCTGCTGGTCAACGACGGCTCCAAGGACGGCACCCTGTCCCTCATGCGCACCTACGCCGGGCAGTACCAAAATGTCCGCTATCTCTCCTTTTCCCGAAACTTCGGCAAGGAGGCGGCCATCTATGCGGGCCTGGAACACGCCAAGGGGGACTATGTGGCCATCATGGACGCAGATATGCAGGACCCTCCGGCGCTGCTGCCCCAGATGTATGAGATTCTCCGGGACGAGCCCTACGACTCGGTGGCCACCCGCCGGGTGGACCGGGCGGGGGAGCCCCCCATCCGCAGCTTTTTTGCCCGCACCTTCTACAAGCTCATCAACCGCATTTCTGATGCCGACATTGTGGACGGCGCCCGAGACTACCGGCTGATGAAGCGGGCCATGGTGGATGCCATCCTGTCCATGAAGGAATATAACCGCTTCTCCAAGGGAATTTTCGGCTGGGTGGGTTTCCGCACCAAGTGGCTGCCCTATGAGAATGTGCAGCGGGTGGCAGGGGAGACCAAGTGGTCCTTCTGGAAGCTGTTTCTCTACTCCATCGAGGGCATCGTGGCTTTTTCCACCGCCCCTCTGGCCATGGCCTCGGTGTTCGGCATCATCACCTGCCTGTGCGCCGCCCTGGCCCTGTGCTTTATCCTGGTGCGCACCATCCTCTTTGGCGATCCGGTGGAGGGCTGGCCCAGCATGATGTGCGTGATGCTCTTCTTGGGGGGCATCCAGCTGCTGTCCATCGGCGTCATCGGTCAGTACCTGGCCAAGACCTATCTGGAAACCAAGCATCGTCCCATCTACATCCTGCAAGAGAGCAGCGATGGCACTAAAAAGGATGAAGGGGTACAATCATGAGTATTTTGGAAGTGAATAACGTCTCCATCCGGTATATGACGGGAGATTTTAAAGACATCGGCATCAAGGAGTACGTCACCCGCCGCCTGCGGGGCAAGTACGAGGTGAAGAAGTTCTGGGCGGACAAGCACGTCACCTTCACCCTGGAAAAGGGGGACATGCTGGGCATCATCGGCACCAACGGTGCGGGCAAATCCACCCTGTTGAAGGCCATCTCCGGCATCATGGAGCCCACCGAGGGGTACGTGCACCGAGAGGGCACCATTGCCGCCCTGCTGGAGCTGGCCAGCGGCTTTGACGGGGACCTGACGGTGCGGGAGAACACCTACCTCCGTGGAGCCATGCTGGGGTATACCCGCAAGTTCATGAACGAGATGTACGACCAGATCATCGAGTTTGCCGACCTGAAGGAGTTTGAGGACCGCCCCTTTAAGCAGCTGTCCTCGGGCATGAAGTCCCGTCTGGCCTTCTCCATCGCCTGCCTGGTCCAGCCGGATATCCTCATTCTGGACGAGGTATTGTCCGTGGGCGACGGCGCCTTCCGCCGCAAGAGCGAGGCCAAGATGAAGGAGATCATCTACGGCGGCGCCACCTCCATTCTGGTCTCCCACTCCCTGGAGCAGGTCCGGGAGATGTGCACCAAAATTTTGTGGCTGCACAAGGGCCACCAGGTGGAGTTTGGAGACGACGTCCAGGGTATCTGCGACCGCTATCAGGAGATGCTGGACGGCAAGCGGAAGATTGAGGTCCCCGCTGACTGAACCATCCTCTATATCAACCCCCTCGCCCCACGGGCAGGGGGTTTTTCCTTGCTGAAAAAACATCGGTCACAGTGCAAAAAAGGTACTACTCAACCGGGCGAAAAGGTGGTATAATCCCACAAAGGGCGTTGACCGTGCTGACTCCCTGTAAGGCTCGTACACCATAGGCTGTCTGTCCCGGAGTGGGGACAGACCACACCACACATATGGAGGTAATCAGTATGCGTTTTACTCTTCCCCGTGATCTGTACCATGGAAAAGGCTCTCTGGAGGAGCTGAAGAACCTGAAGGGCACCCGTGCATTTGTCGTCACCGGCGGTGGCAGCATGAAGCGATTTGGCTTCCTGGCCCGGGTAGAGAATGCCCTGAAGGAAGCGGGCATGGAGGTACATATTTTTGAGGGCGTGGAGCCCGATCCCAGCGTCACCACCGTGATGCGGGGCGCTGAGGAAATGCGCCAGTTCCAGCCCGACTGGATTGTGGCCATCGGCGGCGGCAGCCCCATCGATGCAGCCAAGGCCATGTGGGCCTTCTATGAGTACCCCAACGTCACCTTCGACGACCTCATCGTCCCCTTCAACTTCCCCACCCTGCGGCAGAAGGCCCATTTCTGTGCCATTCCCTCCACCTCCGGCACCGCCACTGAGGTGACTGCCTTCTCCGTCATCACCGACTACGACAAGGGAATCAAGTACCCCCTGGCCGACTTCAACATCACCCCCGATGTGGCCATTGTGGACCCCGAGCTGGCCGAGAAGATGCCCCCCAAGCTCACCGCTCACACCGGTATGGACGCCATGACCCACGCCATTGAGGCCTATGTGTCCACCGTCCACTGCGACTACACTGACCCCCTGGCCCTCCACGCCATCCAGATGGTGCACAACGACTTGAAGAAGTCCTATGAGGGTGATATGGACGCCCGGGACCGGATGCACAACGCCCAGTGCCTGGCCGGCATGGCCTTCTCCAACGCCCTGCTGGGCATCGTCCACTCCATGGCCCACAAGACCGGCGCTGTGTTTGAGGGCGGTCACATCATCCACGGCGCAGCCAACGCCATGTACCTGCCCAAGGTCATCCAGTACAACGCCAAGAACCCCGAGGCCGCCCAGCGCTACGCCTACATCGCCCGCTTCATGGGCCTGGAGGGCAGCGACACCCAGTCCCTGGTGGCCGCTCTGGTGGCCGAGCTGCGCCACATGAACGATGAGCTGAACATTCCCCAGTGCATCGCCCACTACGGCGAGGGCGGCACCATTGCCGAGAAGGGCTTCGTGGGCGAAGAGGAGTTCCTCTCTAAGCTGCCGGAGATCGCCAAGAACGCCCTGGGCGATGCCTGCACCGGCTCCAACCCCCGCCAGCCCGACCAGGCGGACATGGAGAAGCTGCTCACCGCTTGCTATTACGACCTGGACGTTGACTTTTAATCCTTTAGCGTGTAAAATAGGGGGAGGGGAATGGCTCTCCCCCTATTTTCTTTTGCGCGATACCCTCATGGAAGGAGATTGTTATGTTTCGAATTGCGGAAAAAACCCCGCTGAACCCCACCGTCACCAAGATGGTCATCGAGGCCCCTCTGGTGGCCAAGAAGGCGCAGCCGGGTCAGTTTATCATTGTACGCCCCTTCGAGGACTCCGAGCGGATTCCTCTGACCATTGCCGACTTTGACCGCCAGGCTGGCACCATCACCATTATCTTTCAGATCGTCGGCGGCACCACCATGGAGCTCAACCAGCTGGAGGCGGGCCAGTCCGTCCACGACTTTGTGGGCCCCCTGGGCCGGGCCAGCGAGCTGGAGGGCCTGAAGAAGGTGGCCGTGGTGGGCGGCGGCGTGGGCTGCGCCATCGCCTATCCCACTGCCAAGCGCCTCCACGAGCTGGGGGCCGAGGTGCACTCCATCGTGGGCTTCCGCTCCAAGGACCTGGTGATTCTGGAGCAGGAGTTTGAGGCGGTGTCCCACCACATGGCCAAGATGAGCGACGACGGCACTTGGGGCGAGAAGGGCCTGGTGACCAACGCCCTGGAGGCCCTCATTCAGGCGGGCAACCAGTACGACGAGGTCATCGCCATCGGGCCCCTCATCATGATGAAGTTTGTCTGCAAGCTCACCGAGAAGTACGGCATCAAGACCACCGTGTCCATGAACCCCATCATGATCGACGGCACCGGCATGTGCGGCGGCTGCCGCCTCACCGTGGGCGGCGTGACCAAGTTCGCCTGTGTGGACGGCCCCGACTTTGACGGCCACCAGGTGGACTTTGACGAGGCCATGCACCGGGGCTCCACCTACCGGGAGTTTGAGACCCACGCCCGGGAGGCCTCTTGTAATCTGCTCAACAAGGAGGTGCAGTGAGCATGGCACACCAGATCAACATGGACCCCTGCAAGTGCCCCATGCCCAGCCAGGAGCCCCAGGTGAGAAACCACAACTTTGACGAGGTCGCTCTGGGCTACACCGCTGAGATGGCGGTCAGCGAGGCCAAGCGCTGCCTGAACTGTAAGAATAAGCCCTGCCAGACCGGGTGCCCTGTGGGCATCGACATCCCCGCCTTCATTGGCAAGGTGGCCGAGGAGGACTTTGAGGGGGCCTATCAGGTGCTCTCCGCCTCCAGCGCCCTGCCCGCCGTGTGTGGCCGTGTCTGCCCCCAGGAGAACCAGTGCGAGGGCAAGTGCGTCCGGGGCATCAAGGGCGAGAGCGTGGGCATTGGCCGCTTGGAGCGGTTTGTAGCCGACTGGCACCGGGAGCACGTCACCGACACCCCCGTCAAGCCCCAGCCCAACGGCCACAAGGTGGCCATCATCGGCGCAGGCCCCTCCGGCCTCACTGCCGCCGGCGACCTGGCCAAGCTGGGCTATGCCGTGACCATCTACGAGGCCCTTCACCTGGCCGGCGGCGTGCTGGTGTACGGCATCCCCGAGTTCCGTCTGCCCAAGGCCATTGTGCAGCATGAGATTGACGGCCTCAAGGCGCTGGGCGTGGACATCGAGACCAACATGGTCATCGGCAAGGTGCTCACCATTGACGAGCTCATGGGCGAGTACGGCTTCGAGGCGGTGTACATCGCCAGCGGCGCTGGCCTGCCCCGGTTTATGGGCATCCCCGGCGAGAGCCTCAAGGGGGTGTACTCCGCCAACGAGTACCTCACCCGCATCAACCTCATGAAGGCCTACCAGCCCGGCAGCAAGACCCCCATCATGCACAGCCACAAGGTGGCGGTGGTGGGCGGCGGCAACGTGGCCATGGATGCCGCCCGCTGCGCCAAGCGCCTGGGTGCCGAAGAGGTGTACATCGTCTACCGCCGGGGCATGGAGGAGCTCCCCGCCCGGAAGGAAGAGGTGGAGCATGCCCAGGAGGAGGGTATCATCTTCAAGACCCTCACCAACCCCGTGGAGGTGCTGGGCGACGAGGATGGCCGTGTCCGTGGCATGGCGTGTATTGAGATGGAGCTGGGCGAGCCCGACGCCTCCGGCCGCCGCCGTCCCGTGGAGAAGCCGGACAGCCGCTTTGAGCTGGAGGTGGACACCATGATCATGTCCATCGGCACCAGCCCCAACCCCCTCATCCGGTCCACCACCCCCGGTCTGGAGACCAACCGCCACGGCTGCATCGTCACCAACGGGGACGACGGCCTCACCAGCCGAGAGGGCGTGTACGCCGGCGGCGACGCGGTCACCGGCGCCGCCACAGTGATTCTGGCCATGGGAGCGGGCAAGCAGGCCGCCGCTGCCATCCATGCGTACATCCAGAACAAGTGATATCCAGCATAAGAAAACAGCAGCCCTTTTCCCAGACGTGGGAGAGGGGCTGCTGTTTTTATGAGCTCAGGGATTCACGGTGTGGCAGAGCAGATAGTCCAGCCAGTTTTTGCAATAGGAGGGGGTGAGGTGGATGCCGTCGGAGGAGGCGCCCTCAGGCAGACGGAAGTTGTCGTCCTCCATGAGGGCACGGGAGACCTGGAGGTAATAGACCTTCTGCTCCTGGGTCATGTTGAGAATCAGCTGGTTGAACTCCTGAATCTTCTCGTTGGAGATATAGCTGTGGGTCTCGGACACCTTCTGAGATACAGGGAGAATCTCCTGCACGTAGATGACGGCGTCGGGGTTGACGGCCCGGATCTCCTCAATGAGCTGGGTAAACTTGTCGATGAAAATGCTGGGATAGGCCCAGCCCAGCTCATTGATGCCAAACATGAGATACACCTTGGAGAACTGGGTGTGTTTCATGGCCTCCACCACCGTCACCATCTGGCCGTTTAGGTCCACAATGGGGTCGGTGAAGACGGTGTCCACGGTGAGGCCCTTTTGGGCATAGCTTGTGGCGTTGCTCAGGCCCGTATACAGCACCAGCCCTTCCGTGCGGGAATCGCCGATGAACACGGCGTCGTCCAGGTAGCTCTTTTCTACAGCGCTAGACTCCGGCACCGGCTGGGAGAAGTCATAGGGCAGGGACTGGGTGGGGCTGGCCGAGGGGGCCAGAGAGGGCGTGGGCTCCGGCGAGACAGTGGCCGTGGGCGTCGGGGTGGGTTCTGGCTGGTCATTAGAAGGGGCGAAGAGGTGGCTGATCACCGTCACCACAATGGCCAGAGCGGCCAGGCCCAGAACGAGGAAGAAGAGAATGGTGAGGGGAGATGCGCGGTGACGCCGTCTCCGGTGGCGTCGGGGTTGAGTGCTCATAGAAGGTACCTCCAAGGTTGAAAAAATATGACATAAAAATCCCAATGGATGCTGTGTGCATGCTCGACAGTGTAGACGCGCAGCGGGGAAAGAAAGTTGACGAATAGGCTGCGTTTTTTCAAAAAATTTTTTGCTGCCAGAGCAGGCGCAGAAATGCGCATTTGGAAAATCTATCATTTTAGCATACCACGATTTTAGGGGTTGTCAACGGGGGGCGAAAGGAGAATTTTTTCTGTGTATCCGCGCACCATTTGGGCAGTGTGTTCCCCGCTCCTTTGGCGTGAAATTGGGCTGTATAACCATTTGGAAAATGCTCATAATAATTGACAAAACAGGTAATTTCCCATGACACCTGTGACTTTTCAAATACAGAGGAGTGGCAAAGGATGAAAGCAACGGGCATAGTGAGAAGAATCGACGACCTGGGTCGTGTAGTCATACCAAAGGAAATCCGCAGAACCATGCGCATCCGGGAGGGCGACCCGTCACAGACAACATGGACACGGTGGGAAATGTTCTGCTTCGGAATGCTGGATCTGGCAAAACGGACCGGCATCGATGGTACATCATGACGAAACCTGTGGGCGCTACCGTGGGAATCCGGGAGGGGGTCTAGAGGGTATATATACCAGGGAAACACCCTGGATTTGCCACAGACGTTATGATAAAATGAAAAACACAACCGTGGAGGTACATACACATGGATGAGAAGATGCAGAACGATCAAATCCAACTTTTTGAGGATCAGCGCATTCGCACCGCTTGGGATGCTCAGCAGGAGGAGTGGTACTTCTCTGTGGTGGACGTGGTGGGGGTGCTGACAGAACAGACCACACCACGGGGAGCCAGTACGTACTGGGCTGTCTTGAAGAAACGGCTCAAGGAGGAAGGGGCAGATCAACTGCTTACAAATTGTAAGCAGTTGAAAATGACCGCAGCGGACGGGAAAAAACGGATGACCGATGTGGCCAACACCGAGCAGCTCCTGCGCATCATCCAGTCCATCCCATCCCCCAAGGCGGAGCCGTTCAAGGTGTGGCTGGCCCAGGTGGGCCGGGAGCGAATTGAGGAGACCATCGACCCGGAGCAGGCCATTGACCGGGCTTTGGAGACTTACCTGAAAAAGGGGTACTCAGAGGAATGGGTGCATCAGCGCCTGTTGTCCATCCGCATTCGCAACGAGCTTACCGACGAGTGGCAGAAACGTGGCGTGGAAAAGGGACGGGAATATGCCATTCTCACCAACGAGATTTCCCGTGCCTGGTCTGGGATGACTACGAGACAGTACAAGCAGTTCAAGGGGCTGAAGAAAGAGAACTTACGGGACAACATGAGTGATTTGGAGCTGGTACTCAATATGTTGGCCGAGGCATCCACCACCAGTATCTCCCGGGCAGAGAAACCCAAGGGGCTGGAGGAAAACCGCAAAGTGGCCCAACGGGGCGGCCGCATTGCCGGAAATGCCCGCAAGGAACTGGAGCAGGAAACCGGCGGGCCGGTGGTGACCCATGAGAACGCCCACACCCTCCAGGCATTGATCACCGGTGTGGTGGAGGACGCGGCAGAATGGACAGAAGAAAAAACATAAAAATAGTGCAGGTGACAAGGAAGGATACCCTGCCAAAAGAAAGTAAACTGTGACAATATTTCACGCTTTGAACATCGGAGCAGCCTGGTTGCCTGTGCAACTGGGCTGCTTGTATTTTGTGTAAAATCAGGAGTATGGCATTCGGGGAGAAGAATGGTGTGTTTACCTTTGCTTTACCGAA
Source organism: Pseudoflavonifractor sp. An176 (assembly GCF_002160435.1). Classification (NCBI taxonomy): domain Bacteria; kingdom Bacillati; phylum Bacillota; class Clostridia; order Eubacteriales; family Oscillospiraceae; genus Pseudoflavonifractor; species Pseudoflavonifractor sp. An176. The sequence continues at coordinate 63,279 of NZ_NFKO01000009.1, forward strand.
AACACCTGAAACCGTGGTGGAACGTGGGGAAAATCAGATGATATACTGATGGACGGAATTCGGACGGGACACGTCAACAAGGAGAGAATATATCAATATGTCAGGGAAACAACAGACCATACAGGCCAGAGAAACTCCACAGTGCGGCAGAGATGAGCAGGCACACAATCGGGCTCATCTGCTGCCTCGTATTTTTTTAGGGGTGATGGTGCTGGCGCTGCTGGTGGCAGCGGGGGTGTGGCTCAACCGCCCGGTGAGCGGCCAGCCCACAGCGTCCAGCCAGCTGGTGTTTGTACCGGCCAAGGTGACGGCGGTGCTGGAGGACGATGCTGCCCCCGACTGGAAGCAGGGTGAGGGTCGCCGTGTGGGTACCCAGGAGCTGGAGATTCAGCTGCTCTCGGGGAGCCATAAGGGGGAAGTGCTGCCATTGACCAACTACCTCAGTGCACTGTTCAACGTGGATGTGCAGGAGGGGGATCGGGTTATTGTACGTCTCATCACCCAGGAAGACGGCTCCTACTATGCCACCATGTTCAACTATGACCGAGGCTTTGTGATGGGGGGCGCACTGTTGATTTTCTGCGCCGTATTGGTGTTTCTGGGGGGCAAAAAGGGCCTGAGAGCCTTGCTGGGGCTGGTATTTACCCTGCTGTGTCTGTGGTGTTTGCTTTTGCCCGGTCTCGTTCGTGGTCTACCCGCCATACCTCTCACCATTGGCATCGTGGCGGTGACTGCAGTGGCCTCTCTGGTGTTGTTGGATGGGCTGACCCGGAAATGCCTGTGTGCCAGTCTGGGCTGTGTGTGCGGGGTGTCTGTGGCGGGGTTGTTTGCTTGGGTGGCGGGGATGATCACGCCGCTGAATGGGTTTAACATGACTGAGGCCGAGAACTTGATGCTCTACGGCAACGAGTATGGACTGACCATCCAGGGGCTGCTGGTATGCGGAGTGCTGGTGGCGGCTCTGGGGGCTGTGATGGATGTGGCTATGTCCATTGCCTCGTCGGTGTGGGAGCTGAGGGAGCAAAACCCCACCCTTTCGGCTCATGCACTTTTCCGTTCCGGAATGAATATTGGACGAGATGCCATGGGAACCATGGCAAACACCCTGATTTTGGCCTTTGCTGGCTCCTCCTTCAACATGTTATTGCTCATCCAGGTCTATGACATCCCGTTTCTCCAGCTGGTGAACACGGATTTTCTCTGTATTGAGGTGTTGCAGAGTGTGGCAGGCTCCCTGGGTATCCTGTTGACAGTTCCTCTGGTGGCAGGCATCAGTGCCTATCTGATGTCTCGCCCCTCCAGAGTTCTTGATAGATGAAACCATTTGAGAGAAAGGAACGGATACTTATGTATCACAGATTCAAAAGCTGGAGCAAGCGTGGGTTGGCTCTGCTGATGGTACTGGTTCTGTGCTTGGGCATGCTTCCTGTCATGACCTATGCCCAGGAGAACACCTACACCCAGGTCACATCGGCGGCACAACTCCAGGCAGGCGGCAGCTTCGTGCTGGTGGCCAACACCGACCGTGGCGCCCAAGCTCTGGACACCACCATTGGCAGCAAAATTGACGGGGTACCTGTGACGGTGAACGGGACCAACCTCAGCGGCACCGACGTGCCGGTGTGGACGGCAGCGGCTTCGGGAACCGGAATCAGTCTGTCCAATGGCACCAACTATCTGGGCTATGGCAGCTCAGGTACCAACTTTACCAAGCCTCAGGAAGCCTACACCTGGAATGTGACCGATAACGGGGACGGCACCTTCCGTTTTGTGGCCTCTGGAAGCAGCACCCGGGCCATTGCATGGCAAACCTCCGGGGCACGTTTTGGTGCATACTCCACCACCAATTCCAGCGGCTATGTGTTTGATCTGCTGGTGTTCCAGGTGGACAGCGGAGACACAGGGATTACAGTGGCCGCACCCCAGGCACAGCCCCAGGGCGGAGAGGTGGCCTCCGGCACCGCCATCACTCTGACCTGCGCCACCCAAGAAGCTGCCATCTACTACACCACCGACGGCAGTAACCCCAGCGACATCAGCACCCTTTATACCGACGAGACTAAGCCGGTGATCACCGGTGAGGCAGGGGCTCAGGTGACCTTAAAGGCGGTGGCCGTGCTGGATGGCACCCAGAGCGCCATCCAGACCATCCGCTACACCATTCAGGCGCCGGCCACTGCCCAGCGGGTGGAGACAATCGCAGAGGGCGACGTGGTGACCATCTACTATCCTGAAGCCAACAAAGTCATGAGCAGCCAGGGCTATACCTACACCAGTAGTTCCGGCAGCACCAAGGACGAGCTGGTGGCTGTGGATGCCCAAGTCAGCGATGATACCCTGACCCTTCCCGAGGGTGCGGCCCAGTTCAAGGTCTATGAGCAGGACGGCCACTATGTTCTCAAAAGTGACAAGGGCTTCCTCTATCTGGACGGTACCAACGTCCGACTGGTGGAGGAGCTGGGAGAGTATACGCAGTTTGATCTGGAAGAGGCAGGGGGTGGATTCTATATCAAGGGAGCCAATGCCGTAGCCTACGGAAAGCCTCAGTATCTGGAATACTATGGTGGCTACTTTACCTGCTATGGCATGAACACCAGTAAGCCTGAAATTTATACGTTTCAGTTTTTCCGCAGTGGCAGCTTTGATGTGAACGACGAGCCTCTGGTGCCTGATGGCGGGCAGGAGGGAGAGACTCCCATTTCCGCTGGTGACCAGGTGGTGATCTACGCGCCGGATACCATGCTGGCCCTGTCCGCCAACGTGAAGAGCACCTACTACCCAGTGGGTGTGACGGTGAAGCTGGAAGAGGGAACCCTCACCGGCTATGAGGCCACCGAGGTGTGGACAGTGGGGGGAGATGCTGCAACCGGCTTTACCTTTACCAATGGAGGTAAGACTCTGAGTATGGCGGGAAGCTATTCCAGCGTGTACCCCGGTGCAGGGGAGAACGAGACATGGACGCTGGAAGCCAGTGATACCACAGGAGTATACTATGTGAAAAACCAGGGCCGTGGCAATTACCTGCTCTGGGATGACAAGTACGACGATTGGACCACCAGCGAAAGCGACAAAACCGGCGTTGTGTTCCAGGTGGTGGACGGTGTTCCTGAACCTGAGCCGGAACCCACCCAGCTGGAGGTGCGGGCTACCCCGGCCAGCGGAGCCTCTCTGACCGAGGCTGCTACCATTGAACTGATGAGCGTGGAGGGGGCCACCATTTACTATACCACCGATGGCTCCAATCCCACCACCGACAGCAAAGCCTACACCCAGGCCCTCACAGTGGGCGAGGACGTGGCGGTTCCCACAGCGGACCAGCCTCTGACCCTCAAGGCCATCGCCTATCTGCCCGCCGATGAAGAGGCTGGCACCCAAGCTCAGACCAGCCCAGTGGCTGAGTTTACTTATCAGGCTCCCGTGTCTCTGAATGACTACAACCTCTACTTTGGTCAGCTCCACTCCCACACCAACATCTCCGACGGTGCAGGCAGCGTGGAGGAGGCCTTTGACCATGCCTCTCAGGTGGAGAATCTGGACTTTCTGGCCGTCACTGACCACTCCAACTCCTTCGACAACGAGAGTGCCGATGGGGTGGGCCTGGAAAATGACTGCTCCACCATCAGCAGCGAGTGGGCCCAGGGCCACGAGTCGGCTGCAAATGCCACTACCGAGGATTTTGTGGGTCTGTATGGGTTTGAGATGACCTGGTCCGACGGCTTTGGTCACATGAACACCTTCAACACCCCTGGCTTCGAGAGTCGCAGCAACAGCGAGTTTGGGAACAAGTCCGGCAGCACGGAGGGGTACCAGAACTACTATAACATGCTGTTGCAGGTCAGTTCCTCTCTGTCCCAGTTCAACCATCCCGGCACCACCTTTGGTGATTTCCAGGACTTTGCCTTCTACTCCGCTGCGCTGGATCAGCGCATCACCCTCATTGAGGTGGGCAACGGCGAAGGAGCCATTGGCTCCAGCGGCTACTTCCCCAGCTATGAGTACTACACTCGTGCCCTGGACAAGGGCTGGCACGTAGCTCCCACCAACAACCAGGACAACCACAAGGGCAACTGGGGCGACTCCAACACTGCCCGCAGCGTGGTTCTGGCCTCTGACTTGACCGAGCAGGGCATATATGATGCCATTGCCAATTACCGGGTGTACGCCACCGAGGACAACGACCTGTCCATCCTGTACTCCCTCAACGGCAACGCCATGGGCTCCATCCTGCCCCAGCAGGAGCAGGGGGTTACCATCCAGGCCCAGATCAGCGACCCCACCGACTCCGGCGATGCCAAGGTGGAGGTAATCGTCAACGGTGGTCTGGTTGCAGCCAGCAAGACCCTGTCCGGCTGCAACGGTACTGTGACCTTTGCCTTTGACAGCAACGACTACTCCTACTACTATCTACGCATCACCCAGGCCGACCAGAACATCGCCGTCACCGCCCCCGTGTGGACTGGCGAAGGGGTCAACGCCGGCATCTCCAGCACCGTGTGCGATCAGGAACTGGTGGTGCGTGGCGAGGAGGTCAATCTGTCTAGCGAGATCTATAACAATGCCGGCAGTGATATGACCATCCAGTCCATGACCTATTCCGTGGACGGTGAAGTGGTCTACACCGTGAACACCAACGAGATCGGTACCAATGGTGTGCTGGCTTCTGGCGCTACGGCCCAGGTGTCCTTCCCCTTCACCTTTGACATGGCGGGTAAGACCACTGTGGATGTGTCCCTGGTCTCCACCATCGGCGGAACCGAGTACACCTTTACCGGGGTGCTCCAACTTAACGTCACCGATCCCTCTCTGGTCACCCGTATCCTGGTGGACGGCACCCACTACAACGACTATGTCACCGGCTACTATTCCGGGAACATGGGGAACTTCACCGCCCTGGCCGCCGAGATGAACGCCCAGGTGACCATCAAACAGCCCGGGGAGACTATCACCGCGGAGGACTTGGAGAATGTCTCTCTGTTGGTGGTATCTGCCCCCCTGAAGAAAGAGCAAAATGGCGTGACACCCACAGAGGAGACCAACTTCTCGGAGGAGTACATCCAGATGGTGGCAGACTATGCCAAGAATGGCGGTACCGTGATCCTCTGCGGTCTGGCCGACTATCAGGACAGCTACAACGGTGCCCCCTTCTGCTCCACCGAGCAGATCAACCCCATCTTGGTGGCCATGGGCGCTACCTTGCGACTCAATGACGATGAGGTGCTGGACGACGACACCAACTACAACGGCGGGACTACGCAGACCTACCGGGTGTACATGGACAACTTCAACACCCAGGACTTCCCCCAGCTCTTTGAGGGACTGCAAGAGGGTCAGGTGTACAGCGCATACTCCGGCTGTTCCGTGGATCTGGGCGAAAACGGTGAGGCTCTGGTGATGGGGTCTGCCAACTGCTACTCCATCAACTCTAACCTCCGCCCTGAGGGCAGTGAAGGCCAGTGGGACAGCGGCAAGGACAAGGGCAGCACCACCAGCGGCTCCTACGATGCCAGCACCGCTGTGGTGAAAAAGGGCGATGTGGTCACTCTGGCCACCGAGGCCGTGGGCCAGGGCCGGGTGTATGTGGCCGGTACTGTGTTCCTGTCCAACTTTGAGATTTCCGACAGCTCCAGCGTGGACTACGGCGATGCCAGCTATGCCAACAAGATCATTGCCCAGAACATCGTCTCCTCCATTCTGGAGGAGCGGGAGATCAGCACCATTGCCGAAGCCCGTGAGGGTGAGGTGGGTGACATCTTCACTGTGGAGGGTGTGGTTACCGCCGGTAACGTGGAGCCCAATGCCTTCTTTGACACCATCTACATCCAGGATGAAACCGGAGGAATTGACCTCTATCCTGTCTCCAGTGCCGACGGCACCTTCCTGGTGGGCCAGACGGTCCGGGTTACCGGCAGCTGGGATCAGTACCAGGGTGACGTGGAACTGCGAGTCATCGACATCGAGTTGGTGGACAGCACCATCCAGCCTGTGGAACCGAAAGAACTGACCCTGGAGCAGGCCAACGACTACGACACCTACGGTGGCTGGCTGGCCAAGGTCAGCGGTACCGTGACTTCGGTGGAGCTGGTCAGCGAGCAGGTCAGTGAGGTCATGCTCAGTGACGGTACCCATGAGTTCCGCCTGCTGTTCAACAACTACATTGGCTACTCCCAGGATGGCAGCACCCCCCTGGAGACCTTTGTGAAGATGGGGGCCGAAATCTCCGCTGCGGGTGTGGTGTACTATGATCCCGATGGGGCCTGCCTGCGCATCCGGGACCGTTCCGAGGTGGAGCTGGTGGATGATCAGCAGCCCGAAGAGGATGACACCACCAAGCCCGGTGACGGTACCACCACCCAGCCGGACGACGATGTCAACAAGCCTGGTCAGAGCACCGATGATTCCGGAAACAATACCGGCAACACCACAGACACCACTGCTAAGCCCGATGGGGACAAGAATCCCCAGACCGGCGACACCAATCAGATGATGGCTTATGTGGTGGTTCTGGTTGTGGCCATGGGAGCCCTGCGCGGCGTGGTGACTCTGCGCAAGCGGGTATGGCGATAAGTAGGTATCCAGCTGATCTAAAAAGATTCGCAATATAACAGGAAAAACGAGAAACCCGCTGCAGAAGTTTCAATTCTGCGGCGGGTTCTGTGTTCATGGAAAAAGCAGCAGAGCCACATTCCGCAGATGGAATGATGTTCTGCTGCTTTTGATTATCGGAGATGCTGTTGAATCCATTTGCTCAAATCGGTTTCATTGGCGGCTCCGCTGGCAATGGAAATGAACATATCCGCCAGTTCTCCTTCTCGTAGTTGGAGGGCATATCCATTCCATTTGAGAAGCAGCTGTACCACCATAGCCCCGATGCGTTTGTTTCCGTCCAGAAAGGCGTGGTTGGAGGCTAGTCCAAAGCCGATACGGGCAATTTTATCGATGTCACCGGGGAATAGGTCTGTACCGCCAAAGGATTGCAGGGGAGCGGAGACGGCGGATTCCAAAACGGAACGATCCCTTAAGCCGTCAATACCGCCGATCTTTTTGATCACTAAAGAATGAAGGGCGATCACATCATCTGCGGTAATCCAAATCATTCTGCCATCCTCTTATAGTCGGCGGAAAAAGCATCCAGCAGTTCACTGGCGTCATCCAGCATTTGTGCACGGCTGACCTTAGCGGGGGGAGCCAACTTCACCGCAAAGGGCATACCGCCGGAGCGTACAAAGGCGTTGGCGAAGATATTGAAGGCAGTGGATGGGGTCATGCCTAACTGGGCGCAGATTTCCGTCATTTGTGCCTTGGTCTGGCTGTCCATGCGAAAGGTCATGTTGGTGTCCATAGAGAGTCCCTCCTTGCGCTACAATTATAGTGCTTATTATGTGCATTGTCAATACAACGGCGGATGCATGAGGGCGGAGCAGAGCAAGTAATTACAAATTGTAAGCAGTTGAAAGTATTTACAGGAAAGGCATTCATGTTTATACAAAGCGGGGACATAAACTCGTTGCAGTATTTGCATCAAAACAGCAAAAACTCCTTTCACTTTTTGTTCTGGCCTTGGATCGCATAGGGTGTGCTCGGTCATTCCTCATAAAAATCACCATACGAATCCAGAAAACGCTCAACCTGCCACTCCGGCCCTGTGAACAGAAGATCCAGCAGTGCCGTCTGGAGTTCCGATTTCTTCATGCGATGCACACGGTGGAGCAAACGATCCTCCAGTTGCTCCTGTGCCTGTTCTTGTTCGTTCCAATATGCCTCCACCTCTGCGATATACTGTGCAGCTTCTTCGGGAAAAACGGTGAGGTAGAGGGCGACCATGTGTTTGCAGATGATCCGTCGTCCGGCGGCGTGGGGACAGGTGCATTGACTTTTCCGAGGGTGGGACAAGTCGATGGTCACGTCATATTGTGCGCCGTTGCTGCCGGACACAGTGCCGTGGTAGGAGGTGTCGCCGCACGGCTCCACACGCAAGACCTTTTTGTTCTGGAAATATTCGTAGCCACGGTAGGCAGACTGCCCACTGGCAAGGGATAAAATACTCATATGTATGACCATTCCTTTCCGCTGCGCTCCAAGGCACCAAAGGGAATGAAACACGGTATCTCTGACGCAGCAAGTAAAAATTTGTTAAACTGTACTTGAGGGAGC